>CANHBA010000082.1:0-9053 GCA_947458985.1 Flavobacteriales bacterium | reverse complement strand
GGCGTGATGCCCACCACCATGGAAATCGTCGACATCGCCGGTTTGGTAAAAGGTGCCTCGAAAGGGGAGGGTTTGGGTAACCAATTTTTGGCAAACATCCGCGAAACCGACGCTATTTTACACGTATTGCGTTGTTTTGACGACGGCAACATCATTCACGTCGACGGCAGCGTAGATCCCATCCGAGACAAAGAAATCATCGATATCGAACTCCAACTCAAAGACTTCGATACCATCGAGAAAAAAATCCAAAGTTTGGCCCGTGTCATCAAATCCGGCGACAAAGATGCCGTGAAAGAAAATGAACTGGCTTTGCGCATCAAAACAGGTTTGGAGCAAGGTTTGTCTGTCAGAGGCCTTGGCTTTACCCAAGACGAAATGGACGTTATCAAAAGTTTCAACCTCATTACATCTAAGCCAGTCATGTACGTTTGTAACGTAGATGAATCATCTGTTAAAACTGGCAACAAATACGTTGACCTCGTGAAGGCAGCAGTCGCAGCCGAAAATGCCGAAGTACTCGTTATTGGCGCTAAAATTGAAGCGGACATCACCGAACTCGAAACCTACGACGAGCGCCAAATGTTCTTGGAAGAACTCGGTTTGGAAGAGCCAGGCGTAAATCGCCTCATTCGTCAGGCTTATCATCTTTTGAACTTACAAACCTATTTCACTGCAGGTGTCAAGGAAGTCCGCGCCTGGACCATCCGCAAAGGCATGACTGCACCGCAAGCTGCTGGTGTCATTCACTCTGACTTCGAAAAAGGATTTATCCGTGCCGAGGTCATGAAATACAACGATTACGTCCAATACGGCTCTGAAAATGCTGTTAAAGAAGCAGGCAAATTCAAAGTGGAAGGCAAAGAATACATCGTTGAGGACGGCGATATCATGCACTTCCGTTTCAATGTATAAACCGTACGCTCATGCAAATTACTGCCAATAACCCAGCGCTTCGCTCATGGATAAACGTGGAAGCGTCTTCAGAGTTTCCCATTCAAAATTTGCCTTTCGGGATCTTCGAAACGGCGCAAAGCGGCAAACGCGTTGGCGTGCGCATCGGTGAGCACGTGCTCGATCTTTCCCTGATGGCCTCTTTTGGCTATTTTGACGACCTTCACTTCACCGTTGCCGACTTCAACCAAGACTTCCTCAATCCCATGATGCGCCATGGCAAATTAGCCATACGTGCTTTGCGAAATCGCATCTCAGAACTGCTATCAACAGATCACACGAGTTTTCAAAATAACCCAACGCAGCACCATGCTTTGATTTCCGTTCAAGAGGTCAAAATGGCCATGCCGGTTCAAATCGGCGACTACACCGATTTTTATTCTTCCAAAGAACACGCCACCAACGTCGGCGTCATGTTCCGCGATCCAGCCAATGCGCTTTTGCCCAATTGGCTCTGGATTCCTGTTGGTTACCACGGTAGAGCTTCTTCAGTAATTCCTTCTGAACAAGCCGTTGTGCGTCCAAAAGGACAAATTAAACCCGACGACAACGCCGATCCTATTTTTGCAGCTTCGCGTCAAATCGACTTCGAACTCGAAATGGGCTTTATAACATTTGAAGGTAAAGCCCTTGGTCACAGCATTTCTACCTCAGAAGCCGAAGACTTCATCTTTGGACTTTGCTTATTCAATGACTGGTCTGCGCGCGACATCCAAAAATGGGAGTATGTTCCACTCGGGCCGTTTTTAGCTAAGAACTTTGCGTCTTCGATGTCTTGCTGGATTGTCACGCTAGATGCGTTACAACCTTTTGCTTGCCCAACTCCAGCTCAAGACCCATCTGTACTTTCCTATTTGCAATTCGCAGGAAATAAATCTTACGACATACATCTTGAAGTCGCCATTGAAGCACCAACTTTTCCGGCGCATATCGTGAGCAAGTCCAACTTCAAATACATGTACTGGAACATGTCGCAACAACTTGCGCATCATACCGTGAACGGTTGTAACGTGCGTTGCGGCGACCTCATGGGCTCTGGCACCATCTCTGGCCCAACTCCAGACTCTTACGGTTCTATGTTAGAAATCGCTTGGAAAGGCACCAAACCAGTTCAAATGCCAGATGGCACAGAACGCCGATTCATTCAAGACCACGACACCGTCATTATGCGCGGCTATTGCGAACAAAACGGTATCAAAATCGGCTTCGGCGAAGTAAAAAGTCAACTTTTACCCGCCAATTAATGCACTACGACGGTCAGACCCCCATTGATCTAGAGCAAGAGCGCATCGAAATCCTCAATGCGTTCAAAGGCCTTCTGCGCGCCACCAAAGACCGCAGCCGCGATGAAACCAAACTCATCCGCAAGGCTTTTGATATCGCACTAGAAGCGCACAAAGACATGCGCAGAAAATCGGGCGAACCCTATATTTACCATCCCATCGCTGTTGCGCGTATTTGTGCCGAAGAAATGGGGCTGGAGCCCACCGCAATTGTGTGTGCGCTCTTGCACGACACCGTCGAAGACACTCACATTACTTTACAAGACATCGAAGATCTCTTTGGTGTAACCGTGCGTAAAATCATCGATGGCCTCACTAAAATTCCGGAGGTTTTCGATGAAAATACCTCCATTCAGGCCGAGAACTTCCGCAAAATGATCCTGACCATCTCAGATGATTTTCGCGTGGTTTTGGTCAAGCTCGCCGACCGCTTGCACAATATGCGCACGTTGTCGAGCATGAAGCCAGAGAAGCAACTCAAAATCGCTTCTGAAACCAAATTTTTATATGCACCGCTTGCGCATCGCTTGGGTTTGTATCCCATCAAGTCTGAGCTCGAAGACCTCTCCATGAAATACTGCGAGCCAGAGGTTTATGTGCAAATTGAAACCAAACTGAAGTCTACTGCTGACGTCCGAAACCGCTTTATCCGAAGGTTTGTAGCGCCTATTCGCGCAGAACTACAAGCGCAAGGTTATAGTTTTGACATCAAAGCCAGAACCAAATCCATTTCTTCCATCTGGAGAAAAATGCAAACCAAAGACGTCCCTTTCGAAGAAGTTTTTGACGTATTTGCACTCCGCATCATCCTCGATACCCCACACGACCGCGAAAAATCCGATTGCTGGCGCGTTTATTCGGTGGTCACTGACTTCTATCAGCCTAGCCCCGAACGCCTCCGCGACTGGGTTTCAACTCCAAGGGCCAATGGCTATGAATCTTTGCACACCACCGTGATGTCGCCACAGGGAAGGTGGGTAGAGGTGCAAATCCGCAGCAAGCGCATGGACGACATAGCAGAACACGGCCTTGCTGCCCACTACAAATACAAAGAAGCCAATTCCGATTCCAACAAATTCGACCGCTGGATTGCCGAAATCAGAGAGCTCCTCGACAACCCAGACACCAGCGCCCTGGACTTCGTCAATGACTTCAAGCTCAACTTATTCAACGACGAAATTTACGTCTTTACGCCAAAAGGAGAATTGCGCGTGTTGCCTACGGGTTCAACCATCTTAGATTTTGCCTACGATATCCATACCCAAATTGGCAACAAATGCATTGGTGCCAAGGTAAACAACCGCTTGGTGCCACTGAGTTATGAGTTGCAAAACGGCGATCAATTAGAAATCCTCACCTCCAACAAGCAAAAGCCCAATGACGAATGGTTGCGTTTTGTTGTGTCGGCAAAGGCAAAGCAACGGATCAAGCAAGCACTCAACGAAGCACACAAAGTCATTGCAGCCGACGGCAAAGAAATTTTAGCGCGCAAGTTCAAGCAGCACAATATTCGAAACACAGCCGAAAACATCCGTGCTTTAGAAAAACACTTCCACATTGATACCAGCAACAATTTATATTACAAAATAGCGAAGGGTAAAATTGACCTCACGCAGTTGCGCGAATTCAATGTGGTAGGAGGTAACATCATTCTGGAACGTAAAATCCGCTCCAAGAAAATCAAAGGTTCTGACGAAGACCTCCTCAATGAAGGCATTAACACCGATACCGACACCGTCATTATTGGCGAAGATTTCAAAGGCTTTGAATACACTTTAGCTAAGTGTTGTAGCCCCATACCTGGCGATTCCATTTTTGGTTTTGTGACCATTTCTTCCGGGATCAAGATCCACCGTTTCAACTGCCCGAATGCGGTGCATTTGCTCTCTAAGCTGGCTTATCGCTGTTTAAAGGCGCGTTGGCAAAACAGCGCTTTGGTAGAGCGGGTGGCTGCTATCCGTATCATAGGAATTGACCAACTTGGCTTGGTGAATAGGTTGACCGAAATCATCTCCAAGCAGAACAACATCAATATGAAGAGCATTTCATTTGAAACCAACGATGGCGTATTTGAAGGCCGGATTAAAGTGTTGGTTTACGATACCGCTCAGCTCGAACAGCTCACCCGCAAATTTGAACAAGTCGAGGGTGTCAAGAGCGTTACACGCTGGGATGCAGCCGTCGATTCTGAAGAACTCAGTTAGTCTTTGCGCAGTTCCAGTACGTTTTTTGGCCGCAGCATAGGGTTCCATTGAAATCCTTTGATGCGCTGCTCTTTTGGCTCAATTTGGTCCATCGGATAAAAGATGCCATCGGGCTGATCAAAATACGTGATTTGCCTTACTTCTCCTTTTTGTAGCTCGACAAAAAGCCTTTCGGCAAACAAGCGGTTGAGTCCTTCTCGACGCAGTTCAACAATGCTGTCATTGACTCGTTTTTCGGACTCCGGATAAAAAATAGTCCAGGATTGTCCTGTTGCATCGACACTTTGAAGTTTGCCGGTCGTGTCAAAGAGCGCTAAAATGTTGGCGGCAGCCATCTGATTGAATAAGCTGTCAGTAGGAAGTTCAAAAAGGATGGTGGCTTTGCGGTTTAATTCGATGTGTTCCAGCAAAGAATCTTTGAAGAAAACTTTTGCCTCTTCACCTTTTAATTCGCCTTGATCGGACCAAAGTATGGGCTGCTGTTTGATCGCTAATACTTGTTCTTCAAAAGAAAAACGCGTGCTGTCTCCAATTCCTTGCAAATTGGGGTGCAAGAAGCGAAAATGACGGTTGGCCACTAAAAATTTGGATTTGTTGAGGGTGTCTCGTTCCAAAAAGAGCGTGTCGGCATGCACATAAAGTGTATCGGACTTATATTTCATGAAACCCAAACTTGAGCCAGTGACATAAGCCATGTGTTTGGTGTCGCTAAATATGGCTTTATCGCCAAGCAAGGCCAGTTGTTGGTTTAGGTCTTTGAAATACACCGAGCCGCGCCCTTCGTAGTCGTTCAATTTGGTATTGATCAAAAGTGTATCGCCTTTGATGATCGTGTTTTTCTGGTAAATTTCGGCGTGTTGATACAGTGCTCCTTTTTCGTTTTGTACGTCATACCAACCCCTTTGACAATAAATTTGGGTGCTGTCGTTGCGCATTTGGGTTTGCCCAAGAAAATAGAGTTTCTGTTGTTCGTAGGCAAATTGTAGGGTGTCGGTCTTGACATCGAGGTCGGCCTTTGTGTAATGAACCTTACCACTGAAAAAGAAGGAGCCGTTCGCTGGATAAAAGTATCCGCGTTGACACGTAATACGCTCGTCAGAAACAGTCGATTCTATGGTGCCGGCGCTCCTAAAAATGGCTCTGCCGCGCTTGGCGTCGTAATCCATGGAGTCGGCGCTCATTTTGTAAGCGTTGTCGCGGGCTTTGACATGACCCCAAAGCTTGGCATATTTTTGTTGCTCGGCGTAGAAAATTGAATCGGCGTAGAGATTGATGCCATTTTTTTGAATATGCACGTTGCCGTAGGCCCGAACTTGCTTGGCTTTCTCGTTGTAATGAGCGGAGTCGCAGTACATGGTGTTGCCTTGATACACAAAACTAACTGTACCCACCAAGCGGTGTACGCCATTTTGAATGGCGTATATTTTTTGTGTACCAGGTAAGAGTTGGAGTTTGCCCTGGGCCCAAACGTTTGTCAATAGGAGAAAGGCACTACAAAGGAATGCGATTCTGCTACTGATAGTTCTTTTCATTTTAGTTCTGAAGCGTCTGTTTGCGATCTGGCCCGACAGAAATAACGCGAATAGGAACGTTTAATTGTGCCTCTAGGTAGTCGACGTAGTTTTTGAGTGGAGCCGGAGCTGATTCAAAGTTTTCTAGGTCGGTGAGGTCGCAATGCCAACCTTCGAGTTGTTCGTAGATCGGTTCGATTTCTAAATCGGTGACATCGTAAGGAAAGTCGTAGACTTTTTCACCGTTAATGAGGTAGTGTGTACAGACATTGATGTGTTCGAAAACGCCAAGTACATCGCTTTTCATCATGGAAAGTTCAGTGACACCATTGATCATGATGGCATAGCGCAATTGAACGAGGTCTAGCCAACCGCAACGACGCGGCCTGCCGGTTGTAGCGCCAAATTCACTGCCTTCCTTGCGGATGAGTTCGCCAACAGCATCGTCGAGTTCAGTAGGGAAGGGTCCGCTGCCTACGCGCGTGCAGTACGCTTTGAAAATTCCGATAACCGAACCAATTTTGGTTGGTGCAATGCCCAAGCCAGTGCAAGTTCCGGCAGTCACGGTATTGGAAGACGTGACAAACGGATAGGTTCCGAAGTCGATGTCGAGCATGGTGCCTTGCGCACCTTCGGCAAGTACTTTTTTACCGTTGAGTAGCGCTTGATTAAGGTAGTGCTCGGAGTCTACGGCTTGTAGCGTTTTCAATACTTCAATGGCTTCAAACCATGGTTTTTCTAAGGCTGGTAAGTCGTAGGTAAAGTCGGTGTGGTGAACAAGGATCCCTTCGTGTTTTTCGACGAGCGCTTGGTATTTCTCCATGAAATTTGGAGAGAAGATGTCGCCTACGCGCAAGCCGTTGCGGCCTGTTTTGTCCATGTAGGTTGGTCCGATACCCTTGAGGGTGGAGCCAATTTTGTTTTTTCCTTTGGCCTGCTCAGAAGCCGCGTCGAGTAATTTGTGCGTCGGCAATATGAGATGTGCTTTTTTGGAAAGCAACAAGCGCGCAGAGAAATCGATGCCAAATGGTTTGAGTTTGTCGAGTTCGGCACTAAAAACAACGGGGTCAATGACAACACCGTTTCCGACTAAATTGATCACGTTCGGGTGAAAAATTCCCGATGGAATGGTGTGTAAAACGTGTTTGATTCCTTCAAACTCTAGGGTGTGACCAGCGTTTGGTCCGCCTTGAAATCTTGCGATAATATCGTAGGAAGGTGTGAGTACATCGACAATTTTCCCTTTGCCTTCATCTCCCCATTGTAAGCCTAATAGTACGTCTACCTTCATGATGCTTGTTCAAAAAACTTTTTAATTTGTTCGAAATCTTGAAAAATCCCAAAAATATGTTCCATTCGGGTCAGTTCAAATATTTTATTGAGTTGTGTATTTGGTTGGTATAAAACGGTGTCGCCAAGATTGAGTCTAGAACGTGTGAGTGTCTTGACCAAAAAAGCGATGCCTGTAGAATTGATGTATTCGAGTTCAGATAAGTCGATGACTAAATTCCAGTTATTGATTTGGTCGAGGTGTTCGATGGCGTGTTCTCTATCGCTTTCTGTAAAGAAGCGGCCCTGTAGTTTGAGTATGCTCAAAGGTCCATTTTGTAATAGCTGTACTTCCATTAGTCGTTCTGGTTTTTTTTGACTCCGTAAAAATATAAAGAATGGTGCTGAACAGAGACACCAAATAGTTCTTCTATTGTGGCTTTGATTTGTTGAATGCGCGGATCGCAAAATTCAATGACTTCGCCGGTGTCGGTGATAATGAGGTGGTCGTGCTGTTTGGAGGCATGAGACCGCTCAAATTGCGCTAAATTTTTACCAAACTGATGTTTGCGCACTAAGTTGCAAGCCAAAAGGAGTTCGATGGTATTGTAGAGTGTGGCGCGCGAGACACGGTAGTTGTGGTTTTTCATTTTGATGTAAAGTGATTCTACATCAAAGTGACCGTCGTAAGCGTAGATTTCTGCAAGTATGGCAAAGCGTTCCGGAGTTTTTCGGTGACCATTTTGCTCGAGGTAGGCAGCGAAAATGTCTTTTACGGTTGTTGAAATTTGATTTGTTCCCATCTTTCAGGCGCTAAAGTTAAGTATAAATTTGCGAAAGACGGCAATAAAAAAGGGGGCCGAAGCCCCCTTTAAGTTGAATTGGTTTGGGCTTATTCGCCACGCTCCATTTTTTCTTTTAATTCAGCAAGTGCATCGAGGTCACCGAGTGTAGATTTTTCTGCACTTTGGTTGATAGCCTTCACTGCCTGATCGGTAGAATTACCAGTCGTTTTCTTGCCTCCTTTGCTCGGAGTAGTTGGTTTGTCGTCACCTTCTTCGAAAAGACGTGTGTGTGACAAAACGATTTTCTTCGCGTCTTTGTTGAATTCAATGACTTTGAAGTCAAGGGTTTCTTCAACTTTAGCGTTAGAACCGTCCTCTTTACGAAGGTGTTTAGATGGGCAAATACCCTCTACACCGTATGGTAAAGCAACAATACCTGATTTGTCTTTCATGTCGATGATCGTGCCGCTGTGTACACTTCCTTCAGAGAATGTACTTTCAAATACATCCCAAGGGTTTTCTTCAAGTTGTTTGTGACCTAAAGAAATACGGCGGTTGTCGCGGTCGATTTCTAATACAAGCACTTCCATTGCGTCTCCGACTTTGCAGAATTCAGATGGATGCTTGATTTTTTTCTGCCATGAAAGGTCAGAGATGTGGATGAGTCCGTCGACACCTTCTTCGAGTTCTACAAATACACCAAAGTTAGTGAAGTTGCGAACTTTTGCGCTGTGGCGTGTACCAACTGCGTATTTGATTTCCATGTCGTTCCATGGATCTGGCATCAATTGTTTGATACCTAATGACATTTTGCGCTCTTCGCGGTCAAGGGTAAGAACAACTGCTTCTACGCTGTCGCCAATTTTAAGGAAGTCTTGAGCAGAACGCAAGTGTTGCGACCAGCTCATTTCTGAAACGTGGATAAGGCCTTCGACGCCAGCAGCGATTTCGATGAATGCGCCGTAGTCTGCCATCACAACAACTTTCCCTGTTACTTTGTCCCCAACTTTGAGGTCCGTATCAAGCGACTCCCATGGCTGTGGTTGT
>CANHBA010000081.1 GCA_947458985.1 Flavobacteriales bacterium | reverse complement strand
TAAGACCTGCCATCAACAAAATTCCAGCATCGCCGAAAATAACATAAGCTGCAGAGGCCCCTACTCTGTCATTACTGGCAAATAGCATCCCTTGGTCGATCGGATTGAGGCCATCTGGGCTTCCTTGAACTGGCAGCAGGGCAAGATAGGCGATGTTAGCCAATACGTAAATGACCGTCACGATTAGGGTTCCAAAGAATAAACTTTTAGGAATGTTCTTTTTAGGATCCTGGATTTCGCCAGCTATAAAAGTAACGTTGTTCCAAGCATCGGCAGAAAACAAAGAATTGATGATGGTTGCCCCCAAGGCACCCACTAGTGCCCAACCTGTTAATGGAATTTGAAAAACTTTGTCACCCCCATTGGCAATTACAGTTTTGCTAGCCTTCCATGCATCAGTAAAATTGAGTGCAAAAACATCGGTTTTCAGACCAAGGTAAATACCCAACACAATGAGTGCACCCAAAGCAAATAACTTTGCAAAAGTGAACACAAACTGTATCATTTTCCCGTTTTGAACACCTCTAGCATTCGAATAGGTAAGTAAAACAACCGAGGCAATGGCTAGCACCTGCGCCCAAGAAATACTCAGAAAAGACGTTTCAAAGATGATTCCATTCAAACCTGGAAAAAATACAGCTGTATATTTGGCAAAAGCTACTGCGACTGCTGCAATGACACCAGTTTGAATAACTGTAAAGACCGTCCAGCCATATAGAAAGGAAGCCATTTTGCCATAAGCGCGCTGGATATACACATACTGCCCGCCCGCATTTGGCATCATGCCAGCTAATTCACCGTAACTGAGTGCGGCAAAGATGGTGATGAGCCCCGTCAGGACCCAAAGCACCAATAACCAAGCTGGCGAACCGATATCGCGCAGCATAAGTGTCGAAACAATAAAGATTCCGGAGCCAATCATGGAACCCGACACCAATAAAGTGGCATCGAGGAGGCCGAGGGAGCGCTTATTGTCGTTAGCCATTAGTCTTCTTCTGAAGCATTCACAATAGCGTCGTGGCCCGTCAAGGACTCTTCGAGCGCATAGCCGTTAAGGTTACTGTGTTTACGTGAGTACAAGAAATAAACGATCAAACCTAGTGTTGACCAAATGATAAACGCAACCCAGGTGTCAGGTCGAACAAAATACATAAGGCCAAAGTTAAATCCTGCGCCGGCAATTGCCACAAACCAAACCGCTGGCGTCTTGAATGGGCGCTCTAAATCTGGTTGTTTGATACGCATGATTAGAACTGCAATAGAAATCATGGCAAAAGCAAGAAGCGTACCCATAGAACACATTTCAGAAACTTTATCAATAGGAGTTGTTGCTGCAACAATTGATACGATAGCGCCAACTAAAATAGTACTCCTAAATGGTGTCTTGTAGGTTTCGTGAATTTTACCAAATACTTTAAATGGCAACAAACCGTCCTTGGCCATACCTAAGAAGATACGCGTTTGACCAAGCATCATAACGAGCATGACCGAAGTAAGACCCGCAACGGCGGCTATAGTAATCAAAACAGTTGCCCACGGCATACCGATGCCTTCAAATGCAGAGGCAACAGGCGCTTTGATGTCGAGCTCATTGTAAGGAACCATACCGGTCAAAACCAAGGATACGACAATGTATAAAACCGTACAAATGACCAATGACATGATGATCGCAAAAGGAACGTCTTTCTTAGGATTAATCGCCTCTCCCGCCTGGGTAGATACCGCATCAAAACCAATGTAAGCAAAGAAGACGATGGTGGCAGCGGTGACTACCCCAGACCACCCAAATGAAGTGGAGCCGTCGGCGTTGTTGACAGTTTCAGGAATAAATGGTACGTAGTTGTCAGTATCAATAAAGAAGAAGCCAACAAAAATGACAAACAAGACAACTGCCACCTTCAGAATAACGATCATGTTATTGGTTTTGGCAGCCTCCTTAATCCCTTTCACAAGAATAGCTGTAACTACCCAAGTAATAAGGAATGCTGGTAAATTAAAGGCGAAATCTGGGGTTGGCATGCCTGCTTCATGTGCCTTTTCTGCAGCCGTTAATGCGTCGTTCATGAGCCACATGGGCGGATGTATATCGAATTGATGCAGGAGCTTTTCAAAATAACCACTCCAGGCTACGGCTACGGTTGTGGCGCCCATCATGTATTCCAAAATGAGATTCCAACCAATGATCCAAGCAAAGAGCTCACCCATAGTGCCGTAAGAATACGCATATGCAGAACCTTCAACTGGTAAGATAGAAGCAAATTCAGCATAACAAAGCGAGGCAAATAAACAACCCACACCTGCAATAACGAAAGACAACGCCAATGCCGGTCCAGCGTGGTCATGTGCTGCAATTCCAGTTAAGGTAAAAATACCACCGCCGATAATTGCGCCAATTCCTAATGAAGTAAGCCCCCATCGACTTAAAACGCGGTTGAGGTCATTTTTTTTCATGTCACGTTCAAAGTGACTTACCGGTTTTTTTCTCCAAACACTCATAATCTATTTTTTTAGGTAGGTAAAGATAAATTTTTTTCTGAATTACAGAAGCGCTAATGTTTGCTCAAGCGTATGGGGTTCATAACCCAAAACTGCACGTGCTTTATCGAGTATGAAACCCGTATGTGGTGGGCGTTTTGCCGGTTGCTGAAGGGTGCTGCTGCTTAATTTACTTACTTGCTGCATTGGAAGCCCGTAAAACGCTGCTATGCGCTCCACAATTTGATAAATTGAAAGGGTCTGTGGCCCTGCAATGTGAAAAATGCCTTGCTCATTGAGTTCACAGATGCGCACACAGGCCCAAGCGAGGTCATCGGCCCAGGTAGGAGCCCTAAATTGGTCGTCGACTATTTGCAATGGATCGCCTTTCTCTAATGCTTCTTTGGCCCAAAGAATGAGATTTGATCTGGATAGTTGCTCCCCCTTCCCATAAACAATAATGGTGCGCACAATAGAATAACTCAAGCCATCTAATTGCTGAACAATATTTTCACCTTCTACCTTAGAGCGTGCATAAACACTTAGTGGATTTGGCTGATCAGACTCAGCATAGGGCCCAGCCAAACCATCAAATACAAAATCTGTCGAGAGCAATTGAAAGTGGATACCGAGCCTTTGGCAGCACTTGGCAAGCATGAGTACAGCTTGGCGATTAACGAGGTCACAGGCCTCCGGATGGAGCTCGCATTGATCCACGTTGGTCATGGCTGCAGTGTGAATAACATGTGTTGGCGCATAGCCTTTCAACACCGTTTGAATATTTTGTTCATCAGTAATGTCTAAAGCCTCATAAGCTTGATCTGGACATTTGGAATTGCGATTAGCGCCACTAGAGGTGGCTAAAAATTCGAGGTGCTTGGCGAGGCATAAATCGACAATTTTCTGACCTAAGAGGCCATTACTGCCGGTAATGAGCAATTTCATAAATCCCAAATTGATTGTTTGCGTTTGGCTTGAAACTTGAAATAATGCTTGTGCTCGAGGATCCAAGCCATGATCAGGTAAAGGAGCACGGGCGAGCCTAAGCCAATAAAACTAAAGTAAATAAACCCAAGCCTTACTTTATTGGTGCGGATGCCTAAACGGCGGGCCCACCACTCACAAACCCCAAAAGATTGGAGTTCGAAAAAGAAAACAATTTTTTGTAAGAGGCGTCTCATGGGTCAAAAACAAAAGGCGTCTTCCGACGCCTTTCTTGTTATAATCTTGGAAGTTGTTTAAACTTGAGGTATTCAGGATCTGCCGCAGGAGCCGTCTTAGGATCAAAAGTTGTACTGGTGATCTTGGCGGTTGTTCTACGGTTGATGGTATGTAGTTTTTCAAACTTAGCTTTATCGGATGTTTTGAACTGATTGATGTATTCCTCTGTGAGGATTACCGTTTTTCCAGTTTCGTCTACCCAGGTTGCAGGCTCAGCCTCTCCGCGTCCAGCCGGACGAATACGGCGTGGATCAATGCCACAAGTTTCAACTAAATGCTTGTAAACTGCTTTAGCACGGTTTTCAGAAAGCATTTGGTTACGTACGTCTCCACCACGTGCATCTGTATGTGAGAATAAATCGATGGTCACGTTAGGATATTCTTTGAGCATGCTATCTAAGAACTTAAGGGAGTCTAAAGACATACAAGTTGCATCGTTGATAAATACCCATTGGTCGAATACGTAACGGATTTCTGGTGTGCGGATTTCACCAACTGGCAATAAAGGCATTTCAATTAAGAAGCTTTGACTTTGCTCTAAACCTACTGTTGAGAATTTAGCGCCTTTTTTGTCTTCGTAATAACCTTCTTTTTCTGCCTTTAAAGTGAATTCTTTGCCAGCAAGGATATAACGGCCCTTTTTGTCAGGCATTACGTCCCAAGCGATTTTGCCATTTGATTTGGTAACACCTTCTAACTTGGTGCCATCTGAAATGGTCACGTATACTTTAGCGCCAGCTAATTTTTTAGATTTCTTACCTGACTCGTATACTGTAACACGTAAATCGAAGAGATTTGGTGGCGTGTTGAAACTCCAGATTTCTGGTGCATACTCTTGGTTGCTGGTTGTTTTGCGCTCAGAGGTAAAGAAACCAGACTTGCCATCGAAGTCAGACATAGCGTAGTCATTGCCTTGCGAATTGAATGGGTAACCCATATTTTTAACGGCTGACCATTTGTTGGTTTCACCAGAAACTGCTTCAGCGACAAAAATGTCAAGACCACCAATTCCTGGTAAGCCGTCAGAAGCAAAATACAATTGACCGTTTGGTCCGAGTGAAGGAAAAAGCTCATTGCCGGCAGTGTTGAACATTGCACCCATGTTGTGCGGAATTGAATCCCAGGTTTTGGTGCGTTTGTCGAATGTCACGTACCAGAGGTCGCGGCCACCAAAAGATTTTTCACCATTCGGACTTTTTTTCATATCCGATGCGAAGATCAACATTTGGTCGTCAGATGATAGACAAGGATGACCAACTGAGATGGTATCGGAAACTGTGAGGGATATTTTTTTAGGATCATCGAAGTCTTGACCGCTCATGGTAGCTGTCCAGATTTCGCAACCGAGGTCCATTTTCTCAGCATTCGGGCAACGTGTGAAATAAATATTTTTGCGTTTAGAATCGAATGTTGCTGAACCTTCGTTGGCAGTTGTATTGACAACTCCTTTGGTATCTAGCGATTTTACACTCGTAGGGTTGCCATTGACATCGTACTCAGCGATGTAGAGGTCCATGTATTTTTCACCAGAAATGGGGTCTCTTTTAGCGCCAGTGCTTTCATCGCGTGAAGAACTGAAGACAACAACCTTTCCTTTTTTATCCATAAAGGTAGGCGCCATATCCATTTGTTTGGTATTGATTTTAACTTCTGGCTTTACAACTAATCTTGACGTCTCGAACTCATCGAAATCTTTGTATTTCTCACAAGCCATGATAGCGTCGTCTACTTCTTTGGTGCGAGACTTAGGTGCAATGCGCTTGAATTCACGGTAGCTTTTGATCGCGTTGTCGAAGTCTTTCATCATGCGCTGCATGTCGCCTTTGTAGTAATATACTTCAGGTACAACATCGAAATACTTGAGTTCGATACAGGTGCCATACCAGTCGTTGGCTTTGTCGTAGATTTCAATTGCGCGGTAAGACTCGGCTATTTTAAAAGCCATGTCGCCTTTTTGGCGCAAAGAGCCACGTGCTCCTAATTTTTTGTAGGCATCTTGACATACGTTAATGGCTTCAAAGTAGTTTCCTGAGATAAATACTTCATTGGCCTGACGAACGAACTTTGGGTCGGGAACGGTTTGAGCAAAACTCACCGATGCGGTCATCAAGGATAGAATAGCGGCAATGAATAATTGTTTCATAAAGCGTAGTTTTAGCTTGGTAAGCAACCAAGGAAAGCAAAAATAGAGAAATTTTATTTAAAATCCGAACAATAGGTTCTCCACCGTTCTAATAAGCGCTGAAAACCATTAGGAAGCTCAGAATCAAACTCTAGATACTCTTTTGTTCTTGGCTGTATAAAACCTAATGTTTTGGCATGTAGCGCTTGACCCGGAAGCAGTGCAAAATTATTCGTCATGAATTTTTCGTAGGCTGTAGATTTGGTGCCTTTAAGTATGCGATCGCCGCCGTATTCGAGGTCATTGAACAAGGGATGGCCAATAAATTGCATGTGTGCACGAATTTGATGGGTGCGACCTGTCTCTAATTTGCATTCTACAAGGGTCACGTAGCCAAAACGCTCCAAAACTTTATAGTGAGTTACGGCCGGTTTGCCATAAGCACCATCCGGAAAAACCGTCATTACTTTGCGGTTTTTGAGCGATCTGCCGATGTGTCCGGTAACTGTGCCATCTTCGCTGATATCACCCCAAACGAGTGCATAATAGCGCCTTTCAGTAGTGCGGTCGTAAAACTGTTTGGCTAAGTCATTGAGCGCATTTTCAGTTTTGGCAACCACGAGTAAACCAGTAGTGTGTTTATCAATGCGGTGTACTAGACCAGGCCTACCAAAATAATCTTTTGGCAAGGTTGGCAAGTTGTCAAAATGATAAACCAATGCATTGACTAGCGTACCAGAATAGTTTCCATAACCAGGATGCACGACCATGTTGGCTTCTTTATTGACCACTAATAAATCGTCGTCTTCATACGCCACTACAATCGGGATATCCTGGGCAATCAGTTCGATTTCGCGAACTGGGTATGGCAAAACAATTGCGATGTCATCACCGGGCTTGACACGGTAATTTTGCTTTACTGCCGAACCATTGACGTGTATATTTCCATTTTTTGCAGCAACTTGAATTTTGCTGCGAGAGGTGTCGGCCATACGGTCGAGTAAGAACTTATCAATGCGCACAACCTCCTGGCCAGGGTCGGCCTTGAATCTATGGTGTTCAAAGAGGTCTGCCTCTTCAACTTCAATTTCTAAATTTTCGCTCATTAGTGATTAACGACCAGTTTGAGTACGCGGAGCTGCGTCTGAGGACATTGTATGAAATAGACCCCATTTGGTAACATACTGATATCGAATGTTGTTGTACTTTGTATTTGTTGCACCTTGCCTACGGCATCTAGCAAATAAATGGACGTGCCTTGCAATGAAGCTGGCAACTGAACTGTAAATTCTTGACTTGCCGGATTTGGATAAACCGACCAATCCAAGGTCGCCATATTATTTTGCGAGAAGCCAAGACTGGCATCTAAGGCTGTTGAAAAGATAGGATGGATCATGGCTGAACCTTCAAAAGGAGATGTGTACCAGGTGAAGCCGCCGTCTACACTATATTTCACTTTGTCTGAGTGATCAATATTGCGGTCAAGGCCTAGATTGAGGCGTTCGGCATCGAGTTGTCGCCAACCAATAAAAAAGGACGGCGGAACACTCACTTTTTGGGTATCTGTAAAATAATACGGGACAAAAATGCCGCGCTCTTCACCATATAGCGGGCTGCGTGGAAAAAAGACGTCGTCTTCATAAAGAAGTGTTCCTGGTTGTCCATTTTCGTTGCTCCAGACACTCAATAAAAAGAGTTTTGAAGATACATCCGTAACAGAAGGAACAAAGTGAAAAGAAACGCCTACCAATGAATCGGCTTCATAGGCGTTATACTCAACAGCTAACCTCGCTTGCATTCCTGTTGGGCCAAAAGCTGCCTCTGCACTACCGTCGTCGTAACTATAAAAATTGAAGAAAGGTTGGTAAAAGCTCGTGGTGTCGTTGAGCGTTAGATTTGGGAACTGCACACTGATATCGCCCTTCACGCGGAAAGCTTGTTGGTCTCCGCCCATACTTGTCGGGAAAGAACCAAAAGCGCTAATGTTGTGGGTGGTAAAATAGGTTGTGGTGGGCTCATAATTCAAATCGCCGGCAGACAACTGACTCCCTGGAATGCTAAACTGATTGACCTGAGCACCTGCATGCTCCACCACAAACTGACCAGCAATTTGATTGTTTTCTGGGCTTGTACTACCGTTGTGAATGCCAATCGGAAAATCGTTTCTAAATGGTTTTGGGGTATTTTTGTAGTGATCCCATGGAACTGAGGTGTAGTCTTGGAGCAACGAATTCATAGGGTAAACCCAAGCAAAATCTTTAAATAAGGTATCGGCTTGGTTCGATTGCGGACGCAAATGGACGTAATCGATGTGGAAATGATCTAAAGCGCCCGATAAGGCACCGTAGTTGCTGAACCTAAACTGGAATCCTTTTTTGAAGTATTTAGCTGCTAAAACAGGTATATGAACAACTTTAAATGGTGCTGTGGTATCTCCGGCTATGGACCAAACATGAAACCACTGGTCGAGTTCTTTGGCGTAAAACTCTAAGCGCAATGAGTCTGTGACTTCTGGAATGTCTCCCCAACCTTCTGACTGAACTAAAAATGAAAAATACAAGGAGTCAGTGGCGGTGTAGCCACTGAGGTCGAGTGGTTTGCTATGCAAATAATCAGCGGTGTTTGTAATAGAAGTGCCAATTGCATAAGGATAACCAGCAGCATTGAGGCCATCAAAAGTGACTACTCCCAATGAACGCGGCGAAACGCCGAAACGGCGGTTGAGATAAGCGTGGTCATCTAGCCAAAGAGCAGCTGGATTATTGAGTGCTGCAAAGAAAATGCGCACTGAATCTTGGAAATACGTTGGATTTTGTACCCAAATGGTGTCGGGTGTGTCAGGAACGCCGATGGTGTCGTAAATGTAGTATGGCGGATACAAATTTAGGGTTTGGTAGGTCAGTGGAAAGGCTGAGAAATCTGCAACTTTAACAGCTGTAGTTGCAAAAATAGTATCGGTTAGTGCACTCGTTGCGATATCAAATGTCCGACGGAAAGTGGCTTGATCAGTAAAGGTTTGGTTTGGGCTGAGCGCAGCTAAAGTATTTGGATTGAGTAGCTGGTAATAAAGTGTAGAGCTAACACCTGGGTCGTTGTATTGCGCAGTATATTTCTGGAATTTATCCGTAGAAAATTCATCAAAAAAAGGCAAGGAAAGTGTATCTGAAGTGTAGTAAAAAGTACTATCGATACTATTGGCAGTACTTTTAAGGGCTTGCGAAGCCTTACTTAACTCAAAATTTCTGGTAATGGGGCCTTTTTCAAAACCTTGCGACCAAAGTGAGGTCGAAAGTAAAGCAATTGAAAAAAGAAATAGGAAACGCATCATGGTTTATGGGTTTTGTCCGTCTCCTCCTTTTTGCATGGAGAGGATAAATTGAGTGGACTTAAAAACGGTAGTTCCT
>CANHBA010000080.1 GCA_947458985.1 Flavobacteriales bacterium | reverse complement strand
GGATGTCTTGCACAGGGTTAGGGGAGAGTGTTAAAGCTACAGGAGCTGCAGAACCGATGCCAGCACTTTGTACATCAAATTGCGTGATGATGTTGTAGTAAAGTGGTGTAGATTTGATCGGGCAGTACACTTGTAAAACAAGATTGTAGGTACCCGTTGCAAAAGGAGCGTAGAAAGCGTAGTTGATGTAAGTAAATGCACCTGTGGTGTCGGCTAAGTACCAAACGGTGTATAAGCTGTCTTGGTTGGCTGGGTTGTTGCCAAATGTAGCTGAAACCATATAAGCTGTGTCGAGCATAGACATGTCGATGTCGCAGTTGTAAATCCAGCTTGACTGCAGCGTACCGGTGATCATGCCGCCAGTAGCTAGGTTGCCAATGACATTAATACTGTCGATGTTGCCGCTACCGTTGTAACTTACAAATTGGGAGGTAGAGAAGGAACAACCATTGATATCTGTGACAACTGCAGCATAATTGCCTTCACACAAGTTATTGATTCCGTATGTTGTTGAGCCTTGACTCCACAATACGGTAAAAGGAGCGCATGTGGTACAAGAGATATCTATAGCACCGTCGCAAGCGCCTGGTGCACTGCAATCAGTAACTGTTACGATCGGGTAAAAACCTGCGCAAGGGTTGGTGCTTGTGGTGTCGTATAAAATGTTGGCATTTTGACTCACCGTGCAACCATTGGCGTCAGTAACGGTTAGGTTGTAGGTGCCAGTGCATAAGTTGTTGAAACTTGGTGCCCCGGTAACGGGTGCCCCGGACATTTGGTAAGTGTAAGGTGCTGATCCTCCGTAAACGCTAACGGTAATGCTGCCGTCGCAAACGTTTTGGCTGCTCGCCATGGTTTCGGTAATATTCATGCCGAGTCCGGAACAAGGGTTTGGTGTGCCAGTGCCGATGGTAAACGGAGAAGTGAGCGTAAGCCCGCCACCCATGGCATTGACAGAATAAGTTCCTGCGCAAAGATTGTAAATGGCATTGCCACCATTTTGAATAAGGGTACCGTTCATGTACCAAAGCACAGACGTAAAATTCATGGTGTTTGAAGAGTCGATCATGGCATAGCCGTCGCATACTCCGGGGCCACTGCAGTCAACAGTAATCACGTTCACGACAAATTGTGCACGCGCGTTGTTGAAGCTAAAAAAGCTGAGCGCGAGCAATAAAATTGGTAAAAATTGTTTCATGATGGAATTTTAAATTTTGTTCAAGACGTAAATTTCGTCAAAAAGTTGCTTGGTGTAGCCAAAATGGAATGCGTAATTTTGAACTATGAAAAAAACACTGCTTCTCGGATTCCTTTTTTCTTATGTGTTTGGCTTTCAAGCCCAAACAGATAAAGCCCCAAAAATTGTTGTTGGCATCGTTGTCGACCAAATGTGTTATGACTACCTCTATCGTTTTGAACACCTCTACACAACTGGTGGTTTCAATCGTTTGTTGGTCAAGGGTACGAATTGCCGAAACACACAATACAATTACGTTCCAACCTACACGGCGCCTGGTCATGCTTCTATTTACACGGGTACAACCCCTGCAAACCATGGCATTGTTGGCAACGACTGGTATGTCCGCGATCTGCAAAAAACGGTAACAAGTGTTTCTGATGAGCGCTATCAAACTGTCGGAAGCGCAAGTGGAGGGCAAGCAGCGCCGATGAAGCTTCTGACTTACACCATAACCGATCAGCTCAAATTGGCTTCACCTAAATCAAAGGTGATTTCGCTGTCCATAAAAGACCGCAGTGCTATTTTACCTGGAGGGCATTTATCCGATGGTAGTTATTGGTTCGATTACCAATCTGGCGATTTTGTAACGAGTACTTTTTACAAAGATGCCTTGCCGGGTTGGGTGGAGCGCTTCAATGCAAAGTTTGACCCAGCCAAAGATTTGCGCACATGGCGTTTACTTTTACCGGAAAGCACCTATTTAATGACCGATGCCAGCCCCTATGAAGTGGTCTTGACCGGTAAAACTGCGGCAACTTTCCCCTATGACTTCCCTGCCATGATTGCTGCAGGTGCTTCTGCTACCTCTCTTTTTACCATTTCACCACAAGCCAATGAAGTCTTGACCGATTTTGCCATTCAAGCACTTGAACAAGAAAATTTAGGCCAAGATCAGTTTACCGATTTCTTGTGTCTTTCTTATTCAACCCCCGACATCGCCGGCCATGCATTTGGGCCTTATTCTCGCGAAATGGAAGACATGTACGCGCGCTTAGACAGAGAGCTACAACGCTTATTTGCCAGCCTCGAGACCCGTTATGGTAAAGACGGTTTTGTCCTCTTCTTAACTGCAGATCATGCAGTGGTGCCGGTTCCTGAAATGTTGGTCAAAATGAAAATGCCGGGTGGGTATTTCTTCATGCACGATCGCCTGCAAGTGCTCCGCGACGATTTCATCATGAAATACAACGCCGATTTACTCGAGCACGAGACCAACCAAAATATTTACCTCAATCTTAAGAAAATCGATTCGCTGCACCTCGATATCGATGAGGTCGCTGAATTTGCCGCCAATGAGTTGCGCCAATGGCCAGAAGTCAAAACGGTATTAACGCGCGCACAACTGCGTTCAGGATCTGCAAGTACGGATTATTGGGGTGAGCTGTTGCGCAATGGTTACGATGCCCAAAGAAGTGGTGAGGTCATCTTTTTGTTGCAGCCGGGTTATCTGGCCAAAGACCACGACGAACCAAAAGCGCATCAAGGTACTTCTCATGGCTCGGCTTTCAATTACGATACACACGTGCCTCTTTTATGGTACGGCAATGGCATTCCGCAAGGGCTTTCGCTTTACGACCCCATTCAAATTACTGATATCTCAGCTACGCTCGTACATTTATTGAACCTTCAAAGACCCGGTTCTATGACAGGCCAGCCTATTTTACCGCTCCTGCAACCTAAAAAATGACCAACGAAAGCCAATTTTTCCTCGACCATCTAGGACAAACCAGTCCTTTCCCTTTTCTCATTGAAGTAGAGCGGGCAGAAGGCGCCTATATTTATGACAAAAACGGCAAAGCTTATTTGGATATGATTGCCGGCGTTGCTGTCAATAACATAGGGCACCGACATCCAAAAGTAGTGGCGGCGCTGTCTGCACAATTGGAAAAACACTTGCATGTCATGGTATATGGCGAGTTTGTTCAAGACGCGCAACAAGCTCTGGTAAAAGAACTATTGGCGGTTTTGCCCGCTTCTTTGGATGGCATTTACGCCGTCAATTCCGGTACCGAAGCAATTGAAGCCGCGCTCAAATTGGCCAAGCGCGTTACCGGCCGCACAGAGCTCGTGGCTTTTAAAGGGAGCTATCATGGCAGCACCCATGGTGCCATGAGTGTGTCGGCCAATGAAATCAAGAAAATTGCATTTAGGCCTTTGTTGCCAGATGTACGCTTTTTAGCGCACAACGAAATAGCAGAACTCTCTCAAATCACTACCCGCACGGCAGGCGTGATCATCGAGACCGTTCAGGGCGATGCCGGGGTGCGGCGGCCTTCGGCCGCCTTCATGCAGGCGCTCCGCGCCCGCTGCACCGAAGTTGGCGCCTTGCTCATTTTTGACGAAATCCAATGCGGCATGGGCCGCACAGGCACTATGTTTGCCTTCGAACAATTCGGAGTTGTACCTGATGTGCTCACACTCGGTAAGGCGCTTGGTGGCGGCATGCCAATAGGTGCACTTGTGGCTGCGCAGCAGCACCTGAACCAATTTACGCATGCGCCCATGCTCGGGCACATCACCACCTTTGGGGGGCACCCGATGGTGTGTGCCGCAGCTGCTGCAACCGTTCATGTTTTGCGCACCGAAATCGACTGGGCACAATTGGAGCAGCGCGCTGCTGCATTTGCAGCGCAAATTGCAGCGCATCCGGCAGTACAAGCACACAGAAGAGTTGGTGCCATGTTTGCTTTCGACCTCACGAGCGCAGAAGAAGTAGAAAAAGTGGTCACTACTTGCCTAGAACATGGGCTCATCACTTTTTGGTTCTTGTCTCATCCTTATAGTTTTAGGTTGTCACCGCCCCTTAATTTAGCACAAGAAGAATGGGATTTAGCAGTGAAAGTTATTATTTCAGCTTTGGATCGTCTATAAAACGTATATTCTTTAGCAATCGCTTATCTTTGTACGCTAATTAAAATTATGAAGGTTACAGATCACTTGGCAGCAGCCAAAGACACACTTTTTTCGTTTGAAATTTTACCTCCACTGAAAGGTAAGAGTATCGCCTCCATTTACGCTGGCATTGACCCGCTCATGGAATTCAAACCTAAGTTTATCAACGTGACCTACCACCGCGAAGAATTCATCTACATCGAGCGCGAACACGGGCTTTTGGAGAAGAAGGCGGTGCGCAAGCGCCCAGGTACTGTAGGTATCTGTGCAGCCATCATGCATAAATACGATGTCGATGCCATTCCACATCTTATTTGCGGCGGTTTCAGCAAAGAAGAAACCGAAAACGCACTCATCGACCTACACTTTTTAGGAATTGATAACGTCTTGGCTTTGCGTGGCGATGCTGTTAAGTCCGAAGCCAATTTCAGAGCGCATCCCGAAGGACACGCTTATGCAGTGGAGCTCATTGAGCAAGTAAACGGCATGAATACCGGCGCTTATTTTACAGAAGGCCAAGGCCAGGACCCTACTAATTTTTGTATTGGTGCAGCAGCCTACCCAGAAAAGCATTTTGAAGCCATGAACTTAGAAACCGACCTCCAATACCTGAAAGCAAAGGTAGATGCAGGTGCAAGCTATTTAGTGACGCAAATGTTTTTTGACAATCAAAAATATTTCGACTTTGTTGCGGCTTGTAGAGCAGCAGGCATTACCGTTCCAATTATCCCAGGTCTTAAGCCAATCAAGTCCATGGCACATATTAGTTTTCTGCCTAAGTTCTTTCACATCGATTACCCGACAGAACTTTCCAAAGAATTGCTCAAATGCACCACTAACGCGCAGGTAGAAGCACTTGGCATAGAGTGGGGAATCGCACAGTCTAAAGAATTAAAAGCAGCAGGGGCACCTTGCATTCATTATTATACAATGTCCAATTCAACCTCAGTGAAGCAAATTGCTGCTGAAGTTTTTTAACTTAGTACATGAAGTATCTCGTATTTTTTGGTTTGGCTATTCTAACACAACTCGTTAGTGCGCAGTCTGTTAAGCTGACCAACGCAGTTGTGATCACTCAATTCGACAAAGAAGAAGACCGCTATGCCATGCAAGCCCTCATGACAGATATCCTAAAAGGGTATCAAATCAAAGCGCTACCCGTCATGAACGTCCTCAAGCAAGGCGAGGATCCGCAGCATTTGTTAAATGACTCCATCCAGCAAATTTTAGTTCAAAAAGGTTTCGATACCTATTTGGTTGTCAATGTACGCGGCTACGACCGCACATTTAAACCAAGTGAAGACACCCAAACTTTAACCGAACTCCTCGAAACCACTAGTATTTATCAGATTTACCGCGACGAAGCTACTTCTGTTTCTTTTGAGTTTTCTATTTACCGCGGTGGTAAGCTCGTTTCAAGACAAGTTTTGCGTTGCGGAAATGTCTCGGACCGAGATTCCGTACTCAAAAGATTGCGCAAACGCCTTCCTAAAAAAGTTATTCCAGCCTGGATTTCCTAGTTCCGAATTAGTTTTCCATTCGGTATTGCTTTTCCATTTCTCTGTCTTCAGGAGTACTATACACGCCGCATTTTGGTGGCGCTTCAAATAATTTGATCACCTTAAATTGTGCCTGAATAGGCCAATAAGTAGAGCTGAACCAATGCACATTTGCATTGAATCCTTCCCAAGGCGCAAGGGTAACTATTGGCACCGAAACGCCCGGGATTAAAATCCAGGCTTTATTGAGGCGAATACCAATTCCGATTTGGTAATTGAATTGCAACATTCCGGCGGCCAAATTCGGTTGAAACAATTGAGGCACAGGGTGAGCAGTAAAAAGGTTTTGGTAACCTAGGGTATCTGCTCTTACCTGAAGGTCGTAGTTGAGCCCTAGACTTTGGTCGAGGAAATGTTTACGCACCTTGACCACTACTTTTTTACCAAAATAAATGAGCGAGTGCGCACGGATGCTCCCGTAGAGATAACCGGTACGCATTTGGCCTTCACCGGTACTTGTACTGTAAATTTCGCCTAAATCGTTTTGGTTTTCGAGTAAGGTGGTTTCCAAAGCATTAAGCTGACGGTAGCCAAGACCCCAATCGAAATAATCCATAATGCGGCTCTTTCCTAAGGCTTTGATGGGGGTGCCTTTCCATTTCGGAAAATGCGCGAGACCAAATTCGGCATAAAAACCAAGTTTGGCCTCTGGCGTAATGGTGTAGTCGCCACGGTCAACCTGATTGATGAGAAGGTCGCCTTTGAGTGGCTGATTGACAAAAGAATAGGTAGGCCCTAAAGAAAATTGGTAGCCGTGGTTTCTTACCTGAAGGTAGTCGTTGCCTTTTTTCTTTGATTTTTCAAAACCACCCTGTCCATAGAGGAGTGCTGAACTGCATAAAAAGAGGAGGAGTATTCTCATGTTTGAAAATTAAATGAACTACATTGGTCTAGGATGGCTTGCATGACTTCAGGGGAGTCCCAGTTTGTTTCGATTTGGGGCTGGGCCATGATGTCGTCCATGATGCTGCGTTGTTTTTTACCTTGTTCGTAGGCCACAGAGTAAGGAATGTTACTGAACGTGACCTGGCTATACAACGGCAACCATTTACTTGGATACAATTTGTTGAATTTGGCTTCAATTTTTTTGCGCAACAAGAAGGAAGGATCTGCAACGAGGTCGCGCATTTCGATATAGTTGTCTAGGGAAAGGTCTTGCAGCGCGTCGCCATTTGGTTTGCGCAGTGGGCTGTATTCGGCCCAGATGGCATCCCAGTCGTGGTTGTGTTTGAGCATGAGCTCATTGAGTACGCGGCAGTCTTCGAAACCGGCGTTCATACCCTGGCCGTAGAAAGGGACGGTAGCATGAGCTGCATCGCCCATTAAGCCTACCTTGCCCGCAGCCCAAGGATAGCAACGGATGATCGCGAGGTTAGAAAGTGGGTGGTCTTCCCATTTGTCTGCGATGTCTGGCATCATGTCGTGGAAGTCAGGGAAAATAGTTCTGAAAAAGCGGTCGACGTCGGCTTTGGTGTGGAGTTTGTCAAAGGCGAATTCGTGGTTTTCGTGCGGCATGAAAAGCGTGCAAGTGAAGGAGCCGTCTTCGTTGGCTAATGCGATCATCATGAAGCGCCCGCGTGGCCAAATGTGCAGCGCGTTTTTGTCCATGGGGTAGCTGCCGTCAGGCAAAGCTGGAAGTAAAATTTCACGGTAGCCGTCGGCAATATAGTTTTGGCTATACTGAAAACGATTCAATTTCTGCATGGAGTTGTAGCGCACAGCACTAAACGCACCATCGGCAGCAAAAATGACATCGGCTTTTGCTTCGAAGGTTTCGCCACTTTGGGTATTGCGCAAATAGGCAATGGCGTTGTCGAGGTCGACTTTCAAACATTCGGTTTGGTAATGAATAGTGGCATTGCCATGTGTTTCGGCGATATCCATCATTTTGGCATTGACACTACCTCTCGATACAGAAAAAATGGCTTGTCCTTCTTGTCCGTATTGTTGGTAAGTGAGCTGCCCGCTGAGGTCGTGCATCATGCGACCGTGCATAGGAATGGCAATTTTTCGAATTTCGTCGCCGACACCAACGGCATCTAGGGCTGTCCAGCCGCGAACAGAGAGCGCCAAGTTGATGGACTTTCCAGCACTTATTTCTGCTTTACGGATATCTGGTCGGCGTTCAAAGATGGTTACTTTGTAACCTGCTTTAGCTAAATAAACCGCCCAAAGCGAACCAACCAATCCTGCGCCAATGATAATGGCCTCTCTATTTTGTGTCATATGTATTACTCAAATTTACTTTTCAGTAGTCTAACAAAGGTAAGCACTAAGGGTTTTCAAAATACGTCTAAAAATCCTTTTTTAGAAACTGTATGTTTCTTTTTAAGCCCGTAAACTTGGTTCTTTTCAGCGCGCTTTTGCCAAAGAGCGTTTGAAAAGTTTCTTCCGTAAGCGACGCCCATTCGGAAGTTGACAAGTTTAAAAATTCTGGATGTGGTTCAAAAGCGTCTTCTTTTTGAACTTTAGAAAAACGGTTCCAGGGGCAGACATCCTGGCAAATGTCGCAGCCAAAAGCCCAGTTTTCCATTTTGCCTTTAAACGCAGAAGGAAGGTCGGCATCTTTGAGTTCTATGGTCAGGTAAGAAATGCATTTGGAGGCGTCAATTAGGTAGGGTGTGGCCAAAGCGTCGGTTGGGCAGGCGTCTGTGCAGCGCGTGCAAGTGCCACAATAATCTTTGATGGGCCCGTCTGGGCTAATTTCTAAATCGACGAATAACTCAGCAATAAAAAAGAAGCTGCCGTTTTTTGGATCGATGAGGTTGGTGTTTTTGCCCATCCAGCCTAGGCCAGCTTTCTGAGCCCAGACTTTGTCCATGACCGGTGCGGAGTCTACGAAAGCCCGACCTTGGATGTCGCCGATTTCTTGGCGAAGTGTAAAAAGCAATTCTTTTAATTTGTCTTTAATGACGTAATGGTAATCTTGACCATAAGCATACTTGGCAATTTGCGGAGCGTTGGGGTCTTGCTGTATTTGCCCAGGGAAATAATTGAGTAATAAGGAGATGATGGTTTTGGTGCCGGGTTCGAGCAAGCGCGGGTCCAAGCGCTTATCGAAATGATTGGCCATATAAGCCATTTTGCCGTGGTAGTTTTGCTGCAGCCAGTGCTCGAGCCGAGGAGCTTCTTCTTCGAGAAAGCCTGCCTGCGAAAAGCCTACATGGAAAAAACCCAGCGCTTTGGCTGCGTTTATGATCAGTGCTTTATAGGCATCGTGTTTCATGTCAGAACAAACCACCTTGGGCCCAACCGAGGTCTTTGCCGAGGTGCTTATAGCTTTTTTCGGTGGCTTTTCGCCCGCGTGGCGTGCGCATTAAGAAGCCTTCCTGAATCAAGAAAGGTTCGTATACTTCTTCTAAGGTGCCAGCGTTTTCGCCAATGGCGGTAGCGATCGTACTGAGCCCAACAGGGCCGCCATTGAATTTGTCAATGAGTACTTTGAGAATGCGGATGTCCATTTCGTCGAGGCCGTTGGCGTCTACGTTGAGGGCCTTGAGTGCAATTTCGGTGATGTCGTTGTCTATGCTGCCACTGCCTTTGATTTGTGCAAAATCGCGCACGCGTCTGAGCAAGGCATTGGCAATACT
>CANHBA010000079.1 GCA_947458985.1 Flavobacteriales bacterium | reverse complement strand
CCATACGAAGACGACATTCGCCGCGCACAGCGCGAACTCAGCGGTGAATCTTTGGCTTTTGTAGCTGCTCGCTTGGATGCAGACCCATCGCTTGCCTATGGCGCACTCACCAAACAGCAAAACACAAAAATCTATACCAACGGGCAGCTACCGCAGAACAACTTGCTCAATCCGTATGCGTGGTCAAAGCTTATCCAGGATTGGAAAGCTGGCAATTTGGGTAGGCAGTAAGGGTACCTATAAAAATAAGTTCCCTACAAATTAAAGTGCTTCTGCGCTTCCACCGCGATGTATTCACCAATTGCTAAAGATGCTGTTGCCGCTGGCGAAGGCGCATTGAGGACGTGAATAGAATTGCCGTGGTATTCGATGCGGAAGTCGTCGCGGGTGTCGCCATCTTCGGCTAAAAGCAGCGCTCTCACGCCAGAACGCCCCGGATGGATATCTTCCATAGTAAGCGATGGAATCATGCGCTGAAGTGTCTTTAAGAAAAGTTTCTTTGAAAATGCGCGGCGGTATTCATTGATGCCAAAAGACATATTGTTAAAGAAAAGTTTCCAAGTACCTTTGTAAGTGAGGGCGTCGTAGGTATCGCGTAAGGAGAAGTCGGTTTTGCCATAACCTTCGCGCTTGAAGGTAAACACTGCATTGGGCCCGCATTCGATTTCGCCGTTGGTCATGCGCGTAAAGTGCACGCCAAGGAAAGGGAAATCAGGGTTTGGAACCGGATAAATGAGGTTTTTTACTTTGTGGCGCGCCTCAGGCGTGAGTTCGTAGTAGTCTCCACGGAAACCAACGACTTGCTCTTTGAGGTCTACGCCGTCTTTGCGCGCCAGGCGGTCGGCCTGTAAACCTGCACAAAAAACGAGGTAACGTGCCTCAAATTTGCCTTTACTCGTAAAGATTGTGCTAGCGGCCTCCCCTTTTTCGATACCTTGTACCTCACAGTTCAAATGCATGGCACTTTGCGGATTCGCAGCTAGCGCCAGCTCTACCATTTTTTGGGTCGCGCCTCTAAAATCGATGATGCCGGTTACCGGAACCCAAATGCCGCCAATGCTCTTGACGTGGGGTTCTATTTCGTTGACCTGCGCAGCCGTAATTTTTTCGATGCCTTCAATGCCGTTTTCTAGACCTGTATTGAAGATTTTGTCCATGTTAGGAAGCTCAGAAGCATCGGTTGCCACAACTACTTTTCCGCAGACGTCGTGAGCGATGTTGTGTTCTTTGGCAAATTGCACGAGTTCTTTGCGGCCTTGAATGCAATTGCGCGCCTTTAAAGAACCTGGCTTGTAGTAGAGGCCAGAGTGGATGACGCCAGAATTGTTGCCCGTTTGGTGATCGGCCAATAATGCCTCTTTTTCAAAGAGTACGATGCTGAGGTCAGGGAATTTTCTTTGTAGTTTATAAAAAGTGGCCGCGCCAACTATTCCTCCTCCAATTACAGCGATATCGTACTTCATAACATTAGTTTGATGCAAAGTTAAGGATTTTGTACTTTTGCAGCGATGAATCAGTTCGAACGTGTTGCTTTTTATACGCTGGGGTGCAAACTCAATTTTTCCGAGACCTCTACCATAGCGCGGCTCTTTGAAGACGGTGGTTTTGCCAAAGTCGATTTCGAAGACAACCCAGACATCTTTGTGATCAATACTTGTTCGGTAACCGAAAACGCTGACAAAAAATGCAAACAACTTGTCAAGCGAGCCAAAAAAATATCGCCCGAATCTATGGTGATCATTTTGGGTTGCTATGCGCAGCTCAAACCCGAAGAAATCAGCCAGATACCTGGCGTAGACCTCGTTTTAGGCGCCAACGAAAAGTTCAATGTACTGGCTCATCTAGAAAAGAAAAGCGAAGTAAAGGTGGTTCATGACAACATCAAGCACACCCACGACTTTATTCCGTCGCACTCCTTTGGAGACCGCACCCGTTCTTTTTTGAAGGTTCAAGATGGCTGCGATTATTTCTGCACCTTTTGCACCATTCCTTTGGCCCGTGGTAAAAGCCGCAACGCTAGCCTGGCACAAACCATTCAAGAAGCGCAAAAGATAGCCCAAACGGAAGTAAAAGAAGTGGTGCTCACCGGCGTCAACATCGGCGATTTTGGTCAAGGCAGCGAAGAAAACTTCTTTGCACTCACCAAGGCATTAGATGAAGTGGAGGGCATTGAGCGTTTTCGGATTTCTTCGATAGAACCCAATTTACTCTCTAATGAAATCATTGATTTTTGCTTGCAAGAAGCCAAGCGTTTTGTACCGCACTTCCACATTCCTTTACAAAGCGGATCAGATCAGATCCTCGAAAAAATGCGCCGCAAATACCTAAGCGGGCTTTATGCCGAACGCGTTCAGCAAATCAAAACAATCAATCCCGACACCTGTATCGGTGTAGATGTCATTGTGGGCTTCCCAGGCGAAACCGACGAAGATTTCCTCACAACCGTCAACTTTCTCAAAGACCTCGATATTTCATACCTGCACGTCTTTACCTATTCGGAACGCGCCAACACTGGTGCACCGAAACTAGGCACAAAAGTACCGATGGAAACCCGACGCGAACGCAGCAAAATACTCCACTTGTTGTCGGACCGCAAAAAACAAGCTTTCTATCAAACACAAGTTGGCAAAAACAAAACCGTGCTTTTCGAGCAAGAAGAAAACGAAGGCCTGCTCTATGGCTTCACCGAAAATTACGTGAAAGTAAAGACGCCTTACGATGCGCGCCTGATCAATCAAATTGTTTCCGTCCAATTGACAGAAATTGACCGCGATGGCCTCATGAAATGCGACATTCTTACTAACTTTGCATCGTAATTAGGCTTACGTCATGAAAACAACATACATCACACGTCGCGAAACCTTCAATGCCGCCCATAAACTATGGCGCCCAGAGTGGTCCGACGAAAAAAACTGGGAGGTTTTTGGCAAATGCGCCAACCACAATTGGCACGGCCACAACTTTGAGCTTTGGGTCACCGTCAAAGGCACCCCAGACCCCGACACCGGCTTCATCATGAACCTCAAACTCCTGAGCCAAATTGTCAAGGAGCACATTATAGAAGCACTCGACCACAAAAACCTCAACTTAGATGTTCCGTTTTTGGCTGGCCAAATGGCCTCTACAGAAATTATGGCCATTGCCATCTGGGACATCCTCGCTCCGCTCGTCCTTGAAAACGGCGGTGAACTCGCCAAAATCAAACTTGTCGAGACCGAAAACAATTACGTAGAATACTACGGCGGAAAGGAACCTTTTTAAGCTATTCTCGTTAGCTCACCAAAACTATTCACTTGGAAAAATCAAATTTGCAAGACCTCTACGCTGCTGTTCTCTCCGAACTTGGCGAAGACCCCAATCGCGAAGGCTTGCTCAAAACACCAGAACGCGTTGCCAAAGCCATGCAATTTCTGACAAACGGCTACCAGCTCAACCCCGATGAAATCATTGAATCGGCTATTTTTCATGAAGATTACTCCGAAATGGTGATTGTCAAGGACATCGAAGTGTATTCGATGTGCGAACACCACATGTTGCCGTTTTTTGGAAAAGCACACGTTGCTTACATCCCAGACGGCAAAATTGTAGGGCTTAGCAAAATCCCAAGAGTTGTAGACGCTTTTTCAAGAAGACTTCAAGTTCAGGAACGACTGACCTTAGAAATCCGAGACGCCATTCAACGCACCCTCGCACCCAAAGGTGTTGCGGTCGTGATCGAATGCGCGCACATGTGTATGCAAATGCGCGGCGTGCAAAAACAAAACTCCGTTACAACCACCAGTGCTTTTACAGGTCTTTTTATGACCAACGACGCTACAAGAAGAGAATTTATTAATTTAGTACAAGCAAAAATTCATTAATCATGGAAGATCTCAATTACCAAAACTCAGGCTCGCTCAGCCAAGACTACGCCCGCGACTTCATCAAAAGCGTTTACAACTACATGTTTGCCGCGCTTACTATTTCTGGCGTCATTTCTTATTTTATCGGCACCAACCCAGTGCTTTTAGCTTCGCTTTTCATGACTGCAAGTGGAGGCGTTTCAATGGTATTTTACATTGTTTTGTTCTCTCCTATCGTCATTTCTTTGGTCATGGCCGGTGGTTTCAATAAGTTTTCTTTTGGTACGTTAATGGCGCTTTTTGTGCTGTATGCGGTACTGCTCGGCATGAGTCTTTCGGTTTTATTTATGGCCTATTCAACAAGCACGCTTGCCACTACCTTCTTACTCACCGCGGGTTCTTTTGGCTTCATGGCTTTCTTGGGTTACACCACCAAAACAGACCTTACTAAATTCGGTAGTTTGCTATACATGTTGCTTTTTGGCGTCATCATTTCGAGCGTAGTCAACATGTTTCTAGGAAGCAGTGGTTTTGACTACATCATCTCTTTGGTTTCTGTCTTCATTTTTACGGGTCTTGTTGCTTACGAAATGCAAATGATCAAAAACATGGCACACCAAGCGCAAATGGACGGCACACTACGTCAAAAATTGGCCTTGTTTGCTGGTTTTCAATTGTATTTAACTTTTGTCAATTTATTCTTGTCTTTATTGCGCCTTTTGGGCAACCGAGATTAAAAAGAATTGCTATTTTTGGAGCTCAAAAAACAACATTATGTCTGATAATTTTTTCGAAGGGTCAACAGCAGCTATTGGTACGATCATCACAATTGCCTTATTGAGCGTCGTTGTCTCTATCCTCATCTGGGGTTAAGCCAAATAAATTACCAATATGCCGTTTAACACCTTATTTTCTTGGTGGATTGGTCGGCGTATGGATCGCATCAACGACTACCGCGATCAACCTCTTGCAAATCAGGCACGCACGCTTGAGTTCCTCTTATTAGAAGGCGCTCAAACCGCCTACGGCAAAGACCACAACTTTGCAACTGTCTGCAATTACCCAGAATACAAGTCTAAAGTTCCATTAAGCGACTACGGCAGCCTCAAGCCTTTCATTGATCGTGCCATCGAAGGCGAAACCGACTTACTTTGGCCGGGCGCTACCAAATGGTTTGCCAAATCATCTGGCACAACCGCAGACCGCATCAAAATTTTACCTATTACCGAAAGTTCGCTTCTAGAAAACCACTACGCGGGCGGCAAAGACTTACTCGCGCAATACTACCACAACTTTGAGGGGCGCAAACTCTACAATGCCAAGCACTTAATAGTAGGTGGCACGGGCAAAATCGAACAACAAAGCCACGGTGTTTTTATCGGCGACCTCTCTGCAATCATCATCAATAACCTCCCCATCTGGACCGAACTGCGCAGAACGCCTAAAAAAGAAATTGCGCTTTTAGAAAATTGGGAAGAAAAGCTCGACCGCATGGCGGAGTCAGTGCTTGATCAAAATATCTGCATCATTGCTGGTGTCCCAAGTTGGACCCTCCTCTTGCTTCAAAAAGTACTAGAAAAGAGCCAAAAACAAACCATTGCCGAAGTATGGCCCAATTTAGAGCTCTACATTCATGGTGGCATGTCCTTTGCGCCTTACCAACTGGCTTTTGAACAAATCATCGGAAAGACCGACATGAACTACGTTGAAAATTACAATGCTTCAGAGGGTTATTTTGGCCTACAAGATCAAATCGACAATAAAGATTTGCTCTTGCTGACCAATTCAGAAGTTTTTTACGAGTTTATCCCAATGGCTGCCTTCGAAGGGCTAGATTCTAAAGAAGTCATCTCACTAGAAGAAGTTCAGGTGGGTACCGACTACGCTTTGGTTATTTCCACCTCGGCTGGGCTATGGCGCTACATCATCGGCGACACCATTCGCTTTACCCAAACCGAACCCTACCGTTTTGTGGTCAGTGGCCGAACAGCACATTACATTAATGCCTTTGGCGAAAAACTCATTATTGAACATGCCGATAGCGCCCTAAGCAAAACGTGTCAAGCACACGGCGTACAAATCAGAGAATATACCGCTGCACCTGATTTCACAAGGTCAAACGAGGTTGGCGCACACCATTGGCTCATCGAATTTGAAAACGAACCAACCGACCTCCCCGCATTTTGCAACACCCTCGACCAACAACTCAAACTGATCAATGCCGACTACGATGCCAAGCGCAAAGGCAATATCAACATCGGGGCGCCGTTAATAACAGTGGTAGTAAGCGGAACTTTTCACCGTTGGCTCAAGCAAAAAGGCAAACTTGGTGGCCAACATAAGGTGCCGCGTTTGCAAAACCACGACGCTTTACTTCAAGAAATTTTGAGTTGTCAATGAAATTCACTGCCCTTCTTTTCGGACTCCTCCTCACCAACCTCGTTATTGGCCAAACTTGGGTCTTGGAAAAAGAACTCGTGCTCAAAGACAGCACTTACCACTGGACCAGCGATGAGTGGGGCCAACTCTATCAATGGAAAGACAACACCATTTGGCTGCAACAAAACCAAAACAGTACGCCATTTCAAGAAACATTTAAAATACTCGGCGAAATCACTGATATACAAGCCATCAGCGGCTTGCGTGCACTCGTGTATTCCGAAGGGCAACAAATGATGGGCGTCATCGACAATACCTTGCAATTAAAAGAAGGCTTGTTGGCATTTTTCGATTTTGATTTATCCAATATAACGCAAGTAGCGATCGGCAACAGGCCCGACTTTACTTGGCTTTTTGACCAGTATCGCGAACGTCTGATTTTGTTAAATATCAATACTGCTCAGGCAGTTCAGGTTGTTGACAATTGTTTTGGAGGCATCCAAGACGCCCAAATTGTTCAATTTTTTGAATACCAACAAAACCTCATTTGCCTCTTAAGTGACGGCCGTTATTTTGAGTTTGACCGCAACCTCACCTTGGTTAAAAAGTTGACTTTAGTGCCCGGCCTCACCCTATTTGGATATCAAAATGAAATCTACCTGCAAGATCAAAATTGGATAGAAAAATTAAAGCCTAGTTTCCAGGCAAGTCGAATTGAACTCCCTATTCAAAACTACCAACAGCTTCAAGTTTTACAAGACCGCTTTTATTTTCAACAAGGGCAAAAAATCAGTGTTTATAGGCTTAAAATGTAAGCTTCAACTTTTGACGTTTCAGTCTAATTGTCGTACTTTAGCTCTCTAAAATTGAAGTTTATGCACGTCGCGATCGCCGGAAATATTGGTTCTGGAAAAACTACCCTCACCAACTTACTCTCCAAACATTACAACTGGGACACCCATTTTGAAGACGTGGATCAAAACCCATATCTCAACGATTTCTACCACGACATGCAGCGTTGGTCGTTCAATTTGCAAATCTATTACCTCAATAGCCGTTTTACGCAAATTCAAGAGATCAAAGAATCGACGCATACCGTCATCCAAGACCGTACTATTTACGAAGACGCCTTCATTTTTGCGCCCAACTTACACTCCATGGGCCTCATGACCACCCGCGACTTCGAAAACTACTTTTCGTTGTTCAACCTCATGGATTCCTTCGTATCTGCCCCTGACCTACTCATTTACTTGCGCGCGAGCGTTCCGACACTTGTCTCGCAAATCCAGCAGCGTGGCCGCGACTACGAAGAAAGCATTCGCCTAGACTACCTCAAGCGCCTCAACGAGCGCTACGAAGCCTGGATCTCTACCTACGACAAAGGCAAGCTCCTCGTTATCGATGTAGACAACAACCGTTTTCCTGAAAGCCAAGAAGACCTCGGCAAAATCATCAACTCCATCGACGCAGAAATCAACGGTTTATTCTAAGATATGATCGTCGTTACAGGAGCAGCAGGCTTTATTGCCAGTTATTTAGCAGAAGTACTCAATCAGCAAGGTCGAACCGACCTCATCTTAGTAGACGACTTCTCCACTGAAGCCAAGAAAAACAATTGGGTCAATTTAGGCTTTGAACAATGCATTGACCGCGAAGCTTTTTTACCGTGGTTCGAAGAAAACAGCGCTTCCATTGACTTTGTTTATCATTTGGGTGCACGCACAGACACCACCGAAAAAAGTGCAGACATCTTAGCGCACCTCAACCTGAACTACAGCAAAACCATCTGGGAAATCTGTGCCAATGCAAGCATTCCTCTTGTTTACGCCAGTTCTGCAGCTACCTATGGCCTCGGCGAATTCGGCTACAAAGACGAACACAGCCTGAGTACCAAACTACAGCCCCTCAACTTATATGGGCACTCCAAAAACGACTTCGACATTTGGGCGTTGCAACAAACCAACACACCACCACATTGGTACGGCCTCAAATTCTTTAACGTTTACGGGCCAAAAGAATACCACAAAGGACGCATGGCCAGTGTTGTGCTCCACACCTACAAGCAAATTCAAGAAAAGGGTCAAATGCAACTCTTTCGTTCGCACAACCCACAATACAAAGACGGCGAACAACTCCGCGATTTCGTATATGTCAAAGACGTTGCCAAAGTGTGCATATTCTTACAAGACCACCAACCCGAAAGCGGGCTTTACAATTTAGGCTCGGGCAAGGCCCGCACCTTCTACGACCTCGCGCGCCTCACTTTTGAAGCGCTTGGTTTGGAACCTTCCATCAGTTTTATCGACACCCCTCTTGACATCCGAGACAAATACCAATATTTCACCGAAGCCGATATGTCCAAACTATTGGCTGCGGGCTACACCGGTGGTTTTCATTCCTTAGAAGAAGGCGTGGGTAATTATGTGAAAGAGCACCTCATTAAAGAGGTAGGTTAAAGAAGTAAGTCAGAAATAAAATCCTCCAAAATACGAAACCATAAAAAAAGCCCCGCAAATTGCGGGGCTTTTTGATTTCTATAGGAGCAGTAGCTTATTCGCTTACTACTTCGATTTTGAAAGTTTGCTTTACGCCTTTGTAAAGGTTCGCTTCTGCTTCGAAAGTACCGAGGTCGCGGATTGGCTCTTCTTTGATTTTCAAAGATTTGCGATCGATATCAAAACCAGCTTCGCGAAGTGCTTCTGCAATTTGAACGGTGTTGACAGATCCGAAGATTTTGCCGTTTTCACCAGCTTTCGTTGCAATGCTCAAAGTAACCTCTGCAAGTTTGGCAGCAATTGCTTGTGCTTCAGCTAACATTTTAGATTCTTTGTGCGACTTCTGACGCATGATTTCTTCGTGTGCTTTTTTGGCACTTGCGGTAGCTAAAACAGCATACCCTTGCGGGATAAGGAAATTACGTCCGTATCCTGGCTTAACAGTTACTACCTCATTGGTGTAACCAAGTTTATCTACATTTTTCTTTAGAATGACTTCCATGATTTCTCAGTTATATCGTTCAACAATGACTTATTTCAACATGTCGCCAACGTAAGGCAAGATCGCAAGGTGACGAGCGCGCTTGATGGCTTTGTTGACACGTTTTTGATACTTTTGGGAAGTACCAGTGATGCGACGTGGTAAAATTTTACCTTGTTCGTTGACCAATTTCAATAAGAAACTAGCGTCTTTGTAGTCGATGAATTTAATACCACTCTTTTTGAAGCGGCAGTACTTCTCCTTTTTAATATCGATGTTAATCGGAGTTAGGTAACGGATATCGTTTGACATGTCTCGTTGTTTAATGGGTTTGACAATAAATTAGGCAGTAGCTCCAGCTTTTGCTCGACGCTTGTCAGCGTAGGCAAGGTG
>CANHBA010000078.1 GCA_947458985.1 Flavobacteriales bacterium | reverse complement strand
ACCAAAGTTACCTTGACCTTCACCTGCAATACCAGCGATAGCGTTAGCTGATGAAGCATATTGTTCAGTCAATTTATTCAAACCTTCAGAAGCTGTTTCTAGGCTCTTCACATAAGAATCAGTTGCTCCTGCTGCTGTAGAGATTGCACCCAAAGATTTAGCGTTATCTGCAAGATTTGACATACCGTCTTTCAATTTCGCCAACAATGCTTGATCGATACCTGCTTTATCAAGTTCTTTAGCAAGTTGATCTGCAGCACCGCCGCCGCCCATTCCACCTTTTTTCAAGAGTGGCAACAAACGGTTTTCGTCGTTATTTTCTTCAACGCCTAATTCAGGGAATACGCGCGTCCAATCTACTTCTTCATGAAGTGGTTCCATCGCAATAAATGCAAAGATCAATGATTCTGTAATCAAACCGACAATCAACATTTGGTCAGAACCTGGCCAGTGCATGATTTTAAATAGTGCTCCAAGAATTACCACAGAAGCTCCGTATCCAGTTACATACTTTGTAATTAATTTGTACTTGCGCGATGCAAAAAATCCACCATTACCACTCATAATTTTTGTTTTTTAGAATTTAGAAATTAATTGAATTATAGTTTATAGTTTAGTTTAGGATAATATCTGTTTGAATCTCTTCACCGTTCTCTTGTTCGATATCTTTACCTCCACGACCAAGGTGTGTCATGGTGTTACGGAAACCGATATAGCTTTTCGCGGTATCTTGATATTCATAAGTTCTCGTAGCGTTCATTAGATAGTATCCGATATCTTTCCAGGATCCGCCACGAAGTACTTTGCGTTTTTTAGCTGGAGCCTCACCATCTTTGGCGTCGTATTCGTAGTCTTGAGCCATGTCGTGGGCGAACTCATAAGTAGATTCGTCGTAGGCAGTAGAACACCATTCAGCAACGTTTCCGGACATACAATACAAACCAAAACCATTTGGATTGTAAGAATAAACTTTTACTGTGTAGAAACCACCATCTTCAAAATAGCGACCACGCATTGGCTTAAAGTTAGCAAGGAAACATCCGCTTGAGTTCCTGATGTAAGGGCCACCCCAAGGGTATTGCATGTTGTCGAGATCACCTCTGGCACCGCGTTCCCATTCTGATTCAGTTGGCAAACGGAAGTCGTTCACAAAAAGGTCACCGTTGGTTTGTAACCAAGAATGGAAAATTTGTGTACGCCATACAGAAAACGCTTTGGCTTGAGACCAAGTAACACCTACCACTGGATAGTTGTCATAAGCTGAATTCCAGAAGTAATTTTGAGTCATTGCAGACTTATTTGAATAGGTGAAATCGCGCACCCAACAAAGTGTATCTGGATAGATATTGATGCGTTCTTTGATGATAAAGCGCGAGCGGTCAGAATGGCCACGAATGGCGTTGTGACTACCTTTACTGTTTGTGAAACCTAGGTCAAGGTCTTGACCAGGGTTTTGAAGGATGGTTCCTCGCAATGAGCTTGTGTCGTTTAGTCTCGTAAACTCTGACCATTGTTCGGTATAAACAGAAGTATCAACCCACACCTTATTGGTATTTTGATCCATGGTCATGAGCGTAGAACGGTGCTGATCATTAGACTTGTAATCTTTACCTAATGGCTCTCTGCGTGAGCGCTGATAAATAGAGTTATCGGCCTCAGGGTTTAAGCTGTCGTATGAGAATGTTTTTCGTGCATCAATAGATTTGGTGATGACCTTACCTCTTCGAGCTGCCTCTTTGTAGTCAATCCAGTAGTAATCAAAGTAGAGCAAACGCGTATCGATTTCTCGACGGTTGTAAAAACGCTCCGCTTCGCTTAAGTACATGTCTGATAACATAAAAGCGATTTCTGGATCTTCGTAGTCGATAGGCTCCATCCAGTTGAGCGTGAAGTATTTGCGGTTTTCGAGACGACCCCCTTGATTGTATTTAGTTTTGGTGGATGCACCTTTAGCACTCGTTTTGTCTGGGGCGTTTTTCTTAGCGGCTCCGCTGTACATTTGGAAGATGCCACGTAAGTCGTCATCGGACATAATAACGTCAAATTTTTCGTCAGGACCACCGGTAACGCCGTATTTCTTTTGGTCGTATTGGAAACCGTTGACTAATTTCTTGCCTTTTCCTTTGGATTTGTCGTAGTTACCCAACATGGTCATGATGGTTTTATCAACCTCAGTACCGTTGGTAGAATCCATGAACAATTGGAATGGTGTATTACCACCTTGAACGTCTGAACCCATTGCCATTAAAGTGCGGTAAGGCTCTTTAAAGAAATTGTCTGGGACATTTACCCAACGCTCCGCTTCTTCGTCGTAGCTACGGCGATAGAGTTTTTCACGGGCAATTGAGTCGCGAACCCAATGCACAAATTGGCGGTATTCGTTGTTCGAAATTTCTGTGGCGTCCATGTAGAATGCAGGAACAGACACAGTACGCTTGCGCGCTGTGTGCCAGCCCATGATGTCTTCATCGTCTTCACCGGCCTGATAGGCTCCTGATGGCACGTATACCATGCCAAGTGGAACTTTTCCAGGGCCGAGGACATCTGGATACCAGGTGTCTCTACCACTCACACCTACTAAATTCCCTTCGATGTCGCTACAAGCGTACATGAAGCTAAGAACAAAGAGAAAACTTAAATACTTTTTCATTTGTTTGTTTTTGGTTCTGACCTACTCCCAAGTAACTTGCTACAGGTATAATTTCGGGTATAACGTAAGAACAATATAAATGGTTACACTTTTTACCTCTTATAACCAACGAGGGTGTCTTGCTTTCGTTTTTGGAGGCGGCGGCAAGAAGTAACAATATTTAACCATCATTTCGTGTGAACCACGAGAAATGCTAGCTAATTTATTAATGTTGATGTCGTATGAGTATCCAAAATGGAAATTTGGAATTGGTGAATAACCGGCCATAATTGCAATTGCATCGGACGTACGGAAAGTGAGACCTCCGTAAGCTGGATTGCCACCGAGATCCATCATGTAACGCGCGTTGAAGTCAACGGAGAACTTGATGAGGTCAGTGCGAACGAGCATTTGTGCGTCGATGTTATTGCCAGTTCCAAAAGCATCTTTAAAAATATAACCACCCATTAAATAGTAGTGACGTGCTGTTTGAAAAGATAAAGACAAATTAGTTGGGTCAGCTGATAAATCTGATTCAGATAAGTGTGTTGTGGAGAAACCAGCGTAATAATTTTTTGCCTGGAAATACAAACCAAAGTTGGCATCGAATGTGGTTGCTGCAAAGCCTGTCGGTATGGAAGGGTCTTGAGCGGCTGGCAAACCATTAGGCGTAACCCAAACTGGATCTATGCCGTAGTTCATAATTCCTAAACCAACCCCCACTCCTAATACGCCAGTACGACCAATTTGAATAGGATAAGAATAGTTTAACAAAACTGTGTTCTGACGTGCAAAACCAATTGCATCATTATAGAAGTTGATACCAACACCGCCTGGGAAGAAACGCGAAAGGTTAGATTCTATATTGAGTATAGTTGAATTCGGAGCTCCGTTTACTTTATCCCATTGGTTGCGGTAAATAGACGTTGCACAAATACCATTGTACATATCAATACCAGTTTTACCCGGGTTGATGCTCATTTTGTCAAACATGAAGTGTGTGACAAGCTTGTCTTGTTGTGCGTAGGACGTAAACAACAAAACAGAAAACGCAGCAGTTAGTAGTCTGTTATTCAATAGCATAAGCTTAGTTTAGCATGTATAAAACCATCGCATTTTCATAGAATACGACAATTTAAGGTGCTAAAGTAAAGAATTCTAATGGAAAATAAAAGGCTTTTTAATAAAAAGCTTAACCCAATTTTTGATAAGTCTTCCACCATAAATCAGGTAATTCATTATTCATAGCGTTATCGTAGTCTGACTTATTACATGGCACCAAATGGTGACGCTCATAACGAGCGCCTTCTTGTGGCGGATACGGAACTTCCAGCCACCAACGTGCAGACTTGTTGCTTTTATAGAAAATCAGCTCTCTTGAAACTTCATCCATAAAAACTGTAAACTTGGTGTAATCTGCCTTGCTTCCAAAAGGAAAGTCTCCTACCCTAGAAAAATATCCTTGTAGGAAATACCAAATACCCTCTGCCAAAAGAGAAGCTCCGGTTTGTCCTAAAGCCGCTTCATTGAAAAATCCAATGCTCGTTACTTTGTCTGAAATGCCAGCGTATTTCATCATCTGACAGAACTGTGCTGCCGTGAAGCCGTTTGGTGCGCCTGAAGAGCTACCTAGATCAGCTGTTTTAATGGATTGAATGTCGACACTAATAATATCCGCATTGCGCAAATGGGGTTCTGCTAATCTAAAATCTTGATTGAACTCACCAAGGCGACAGATATCAAAGAATAATTTTTCAAAGAGTTCGTGCTCGGCTGCCGCGGCATAAGGCTGCTGAAGCCCGATAATAGCATGGTTAAATAAATAACATGGGCGCTGCAAAAGCATGTGGCTTAGATAATTCTTTGAGTGCAGTGTTTCTTCTGCGCTACCGATGTCGATGCTGCGGTCAATGCTGCAGGTATTGACTAATTGTTCGAGTCTTTCGTAACCTTGATAAATGGCCATTGTGAGGTCTTGGCTTCCGCCAATTACGATAGGGACTATATTTTTTTTAACGAGCTCGCTCACCACATTTGACAGTGCAAAATAAGTGTCGTTAATTGTAGCTCCTGGCTGGATAGTGCCGAGGTCGTAAATAGGTTTGGTCCAAGAAGTTTCTGGATGTAATTGATAAAACGCAGTTCTGAATGCCGGAACTGCAAATTGCTCAACCTCTGCTCCTCTAAATTCCGGGACAGAAATAATGGCACAACCGGGTTCTGTTAATTCAGGGAAATCGGTCTGGTAGCTTCTAATTTGTGAACCTAACTGTTGCTCAGTAAATGGTATGTCTACTGAAACAGGTTGAAAGTAGATGGAGAGATCAATCATTATTGAAGGATTTTGGCAATGTTGGGCTTGAAATAGAGTTCGGATTTTAACACTTTGCCATCTTCGCGATATATAGGCTTCCCATTTGCATCTAGCTTGCTCATGTTGGAGCGTTGAATCTCTTCAAAGACCTCCGTTATTTTGTCTTGTAAGCCATGGCGCAAAATGGTGCCACATAATATATATAGTTGATCGCCGAGTGCGTCGGCAATTTCAACTAAATCTCCGTTTTTTGCAGCTTCTAGGTATTCTTCATTTTCTTCCTTCATGAGGTCAAAACGCAATTGAACTTCTGCTGGAGTTAGTCCACTTGTAGGCGTATAATTATTTTGAATACCGAATGCATCGTGAAATTGAGCAACTGCTCCTATGATTTCTTTGAATTCCATGGGTTAAAAGTTCAATAGTTTGGAAATAGCTGTCGCGACCTTTTGTGCATTGGGCAACATGGCCGCTTCGAGACCTGAGTTCAGCGGAATGGCTGGAGCGTCGACAGACGCAACAATTTCAATAGGCGCATCTAGATGCGCAAAGCAACTATTTTGAAGGCGCCCAGCTATCGCTAACGTGAAAGAATTTTGAGTGGTTTCTTCCGTAACCAATAAAATTTTGCCGTGGCGCTGACAAAGCTCCTCCATCGCGTTAATATCGAGTGGATTAATGGTGCGCAGATCGAGTATTTCTACCTGCCCGTCGAACTGACTTGCAGCTTCTAGACTCCAATAAACTCCTCTTCCGTAAGTAATGATGCCGATTGATTCACCGCTGTCCATTTTTGATGGATTGGCTTCAAGTGCAATCCTTGCTTTTCCGATTGGCACAACGTAGTCTGAACTTGGTTCAATACTCATGGCTCCTTCTGTTCCAGGAATTTTTGACCAATACAAACCTTTGTGCTCAAGGATAACCACTGGGTTAGGGTCGTAATATGCAGCCTTTAGTAAACCTTTTAAATCGGCACCTGTGGATGGGTAAACGACTTTAATACCACGGATATTTGCCAATACAGATTCTACACTTGAGGAATGGTAAGGGCCGCCTGATCCATAGGCGCCAATGGGAACACGAATGACACAACTCACGGGCCACTTTCCGTTTGAAAGGTAGTTGGAGCGGGATACCTCTGTGAAAAGCTGATTGAGCCCTGGCCAAATATAGTCGGCAAACTGAACCTCAACAATTGGTTTTAATCCTGCAGCAGACATCCCTACTGTTGAACCAATGATATATGCTTCTTGTATGGGTGTGTTGAATACACGATCGTCTCCAAAAGTTTGGGCTAAAGTAGCCGCTTCTCTGAAGACGCCTCCTAGCCTACCGCCTACATCTTGACCATAAAGCAAAGCTTCGGGATGTGCTTCCATGATTTCACGCATGGCAAAAAGAGCGGAATCGACCATAACGGTTTTCTTTTTGCCCTCTGGCGCGCGCTCCCCTTTTTCTTCGGTGATGGGAGTTTGTGCAAAAATATGATCTTGTATGCTCGTTGGGTCTGGGTCAGGAGCTTGGAGCGCGGCATCGTAGGCCGCATCAACTTCTTTTCTGATTTTGGCTTCAAGGTTAATGAACTCTGCCAAACGGACGTCTTGCTGTTCCAAAGCGGCCCGTAATTTTGGATAGGGATCAGCTTTGGCTGCTTCTTCGAGGTCGTCGCGGTACCATTCTTTGCGCACCCCTGACGTGTGGTGGCCAAGCAAAGGAACTTTAGCGTGAATTAAAAAGGGGCGGCGTTCTTTACGCACGGTTGCTATGACCTCCTCAACAGTTTGGTAGCAAGCCCAAAAATCGGTGCCGTCTATTGTTCTGGCTTCGATGCCATGAAAACCTTTGATGTATTCGGAAATATCTTGCGCACGGGTTTCTTTGGCGTTTGCAGAGATATCCCAACCGTTGTCTTGTACTAAATAAATGATTGGATATTGCTTGAGGGCTGCCATTTGAAAAGCCTCGGAAACTTCGCCTTCTGTACAAGATGCGTCGCCTAGAGAACAAACCACAACCGGTGCATCTTCTGGCTGCCAATCGGCCAGACCTACTTTTTCTTTGTATTGTATACCCATGGCAACTCCTGTAGTTGGGATGGCTTGCATGCCCGTTGCAGAAGATTGATGCGGAATTTTGGGTTGGTTGGGTCTGTTGAGCGAAGGATGCGAGTAGTATGTTCGGCCACCTGAAAACGGATCGTCTTTTTTGGCGAAAACCTGCAACATGAGTTCTTCAGGTTGCATGCCGATACCTAAGAGAATGCTGTCGTCGCGGTAGTACGGTGAAACCCAGTCTTGGGGTTGAAGCTGCATACCGACAGCCAACTGAATGGCTTCGTGCCCACGTGAAGTTGCGTGTACGTATTTCGCTGTAACTTCTTTATTAGCTTCGTATTTTTCGGCCATAGTTTTGGCTGTGCACATGAGTTCAAATGCGCGCCAACTCAGCTCTTTTTGCTTTGATTTTGACATTTTGTTGATTCAGTTGGACAAATATAAGCATTGCCATTACATCTCACCCTTGTTTGATTCGATCAGACTTTGGTATTTTTGTCGAAAAAACAAGATGCTCGGACTTCAAATGGCGACTGACCCCCGCTGGGTGCGCATTGTCGAAAAAAATATAGCGGAAATCCTAATTGACCATGCTTACTGCGAACAAAAAGCCGCGAGTAACGCGATCTCCTTGATAGTTACTTATCCACAATATCCAGATTTAGTGGAAGCCATGACCGCTATTTGTCAAGAAGAGATGGCTCATTTTCAAATGGTTCATGACAAACTAAAAGAGCGCGGGTTGCAATTAGGTTTTGAACGCAAAGACCCTTACGTGAATGATCTGGCACAATTCCTCAAACAAGGGAAGCGCAACAGCAATCCGGCAGGTGTGTTCGTCAATAAAATGCTATTTGCAGCAATGATTGAGGCACGCAGCTGCGAGCGCTTTAAAATCTTATCTGAAGAAATCAACGATGTTGATCTGCGTCGGTTTTACCGAGACCTCATGGAAAGTGAGGCGCGTCATTACACTACCTTCTTAGGCTTTGCCCGCAAATACGGACAAGGCGTCGATGTAGATGCCGCATGGAAAGACTTCCTCGCTTTTGAGGCTAGTCTGATGGAAAGTTATGGCAAAAAAGAAACGATGCACGGTTAGGCACATCGTTTCTTTTCTTTGGTGGTGGATCAGTATTTAAAACGAGAGTAAAATTCCGGCATTCACACCACGCACCTTCGGAGCAGATCCTTCGTTAAAGACGTCCGAGAGGCCATATGTTGCATACAAACTCCAATCGCCATAGCCAATTGTAGCCATAAGGCTAGCTTGGAATGGATTGAATTGGAAATCATCTTTGGTTTTGTCTTTGTTCTTTTTGTCATCGGCTTCCCATTTTTGGATTTGGCGTGCATCTACGCGAATGCCACCAACGATGCCAGCTGAAATATTCCATGCTTTATTTGCATTTTTACTTGTAGAAATTTGCAACAACAATGGTGCTTGTAAATAAGTCGAACTCAAAGTGTTTTTAGTGTAGTTGATTCCAGTTGCATTGGCCACTAATGTGTCATTGACTACATTGAAGTCGTAGTCTCCTTTGATGGAATAGCGATTCCACTGGAAACCTAAACCTGTCACCACACCTAAGTAATCTTTGATAATTGGAAAGCGCTTCTCTGCAAAATTGAGTTGGAAACCAATGCTTTTTGCAGGGTCTAAGGTGAGAAAACTGAGTTCTGTTGTGCTGGCAAATTCTTTATTGGCATTCATGAAGCCATTGGCATTGACACCGAAGCCAGCCCAAATGGCATTACCGTCACCTGTTGTTTCTGCCTCATTGCAGTCGTTTCCGAATTCTTTTTCAAATGTATAGGAATCTTTGCCGTCATTGAGTACAATACGCTCGTCGTCATTTTCAATGATGACGCGCTCATCTATGATGATCTTGCGTTGCCCTTTTGGTTGGTCGCCTTCTAATGCTTTGAGTTGGTCTAAATTGGTGATGTCTCTGGATTCTAAAATGACAATTTTCATGTTACCCAATTTGAGCTGCATTGTATCTGAAGGCCCTCCATTTAGAGATTGCATCATGGTTGTATCCATAAAAACTTCTACCCTTCTAAAGCCAAAAGTTGTATCTTGGATATAGATGTTTTTCATTTCTTCGGTCAACACAGAGTCCATTTGGTCAATTTGGCTGTTGATCATGATAATGGTGGTGTCGTTGCCCTGAATTTTAACGATTTTCTTGGTTTCGTTTTGCTGGGCAAAAAGCGCTAAGCCTGAAAGTAAAAAAGCGGAAAGTAATTTAATTTTCATTTGTTTTTGATTTTGACCCTATGACGGGCGTTTTTTTGAATTGTTACTAAAGTTGGGTTAAATTTTATTTTTTTGCACGATTGCGCTCCACACTAAAGCGGCCCAATTGAAAAACAATTTTGTCGCTATCTGTCATTTCCTCAACCCGATATTGAACTGGTATACCCACAGTTTGGCTGGCATAGCGCGCAAATGTTTCTAACTTCAAATCGGTAGTAGGGGCAGCTGTTCCAAAAAGCTTTTCGTTGGTTTTCTTTAATATAAAAGCTTTAACTGTAATCGGTTCTTTTGCAAAGGCACTTGGACTATTTTGCGCTTGCGGCTCAGTATTTGACACATGTTGTTCTGCCGTTGGGTTTAGAGTACTTAATTCTTGATTTGGTCCACTTTCAATTACATTCTGAGCATACACTTCAGGAAAAATGGCCTGCTCTTGAAGTGGCATGATACAGTCTCGAGAATTTTCAGGAACTGTTTCATGGATGTGTGTGACCGATTGATACGTTGTTTTTAATGGAGAAGGCTTTAAAGTGGTAGCCATTT
>CANHBA010000077.1 GCA_947458985.1 Flavobacteriales bacterium | reverse complement strand
TAGATGCCAATTACTATTTCAAATACGGGCGTCAATGGAAACCAGAACAACTAGATAAAATGTGTAAAGTTTACCACCGTAACTACAACTTCATGTATGCGGGTATTTCCAATTGGTTCGACTTCTACCGCGTAGAATCGCAAGGTAGACCAAATGAGCAACTCTGGATACCCAGCCTGCAATTTGGCCATCAATGGGTCAGGCCTAAATGGAGCTATCAAGCAGAAGTAAAAATTCTCGCTCCTTTAGAATCAAACGAAAATATCGTGGTTCCTTATCCTAGCCTTTTACAAAACCGCGGTGCACTCGGACTTTACTTTGGTATCACCTATAGCCTTTAATCATGAAAAAGATCTTATTCATTACCGCACTCCTCAGCTTTTCTCTTGCCTGTCGCAAGCGTTTAGACAGTTTTCTTTTTAATCCAAGTCAAATTGAGAGTTATCAGCTAGACGCGTATCAAGGAGAATTGACCCTAGAATTGAACGGACAATACAATGTGCCTGATTCGATGATTCACCAAATGCAATGGGATGTAGAACTAGAAGAAGGAAGCGCTAAAATGAGTGCCCTTTACGTGGGCGACATCAATAGCATTGCAACAGATACGGTTATTTTGTATTGTCATGGCAACAAAGACCACATGGACTTCTATTGGCCGCGACAAAAACTCTATGCAAATACCGGAGGTTTGGGTCGTTACGGCGTTTTAATGTTTGACTACCCTAGTTTTGGCTTATCGGAAGGAAAGGCCAGCGAGGCAAATATGTACCGCGCCACTGCCCGCGCCATTCAATGGCTCAAAGACCAAGGGTTACAAAACGAGCGCTTTGTGATTTTCGGGTTTTCTTTAGGCTCTGCCGCAGCTTGCGAAGTAGCAGCGCATCCTAGCGAATATGCTTTGGCTCCGAGCAAATTGATCCTCGAAGCGCCCTTTGCTTCTGCAGAAGTCATGATTCAGGATGCAGCATTGCTTTCTATGCCCGGTTCGTTTCTAGTCGATTTAAAAATAGACAACGCTACTGAAATTAAAAAAATTAACATCCCGTTTCTCTGGATCCATGGGGAAGACGATAGTTTTTTAACCGTAAAGAGCCATGGGCAACCCGTCTACGACAACAAAACTATTGGCTATAAAGAAGCCTATTTAGTGCCTGGCGGAGAACACGAAACCACACCGTTTGTGGCAGGTTACCAAAACTACATCGCTAAGCTAGCCGCTTTTATGCAGCATTAATGAGCGCCAAGAACAAGCACTTTCTTGTGCTGCTTTTGACCATTCCATTGCGCTTCTAGATAATAGACACCTTCGCAAACATTGAGTTGAATGGCTTGATCTTGATAAGTCCATTCTCCAACAACTTTTCCTTGCGCATCGTACATTGTAAGTTGCGCATCCGGATTCAGGTTGCTAAAGAAGAGTTGACCAGTTGTAGGATTTGGAAACACACTAAAATCTAAAGCCCCAATTTCATTGAGTTGGGCACAGCTCTCCAAAATAACAGTGAGTGCGGCAGTTCCTGTACAACCCGTATTTGGATCAGTTGAGGAGGCGGTAAGCGTAAGCGGGCCTAAACTCAATCCAGTAGGGTCAAAAGTGAGACCTGAAACACCCAAGCCGCTGATGGTGGCATCTTGTGGCGTTACGACCATTGGAACCGCGCCATCTTCTACACACAATACCATATCAGTATCGGCAATAGAAAGCCCAACAACTGGAGTACTTTGAATTGTAATTTGTTGTGAAAAAGTACTGGTGCCTGCCGCATTTGTAACAGTTAGCGTAACCGTGTAGGTGCCTGGCGCAAATACATTGCTAGGATTCTGTTCGATAGAAGTAAAGCCATCGCCGAAATCCCAAGCCCAAGAAGTAGGCAGGTTTTGAGAAAGATCTGTAAAGTTCACGGCAGTTCCGCTACATAAAGTACTTGGTGCTTGAAATTGTGCAACTGGGGCAACTGTTGGGCCCGCCTCGTTGTAATAAATAGAGAAATCGTCGAAGTAAAAACCATCCTTTCGTGTTCCGCCGTCAGCTCTTAATTGAAAACGCACTTTGATCACTTGTCCGATGTAATCGCTGAGTTGAATTTCTTCCTGAACCCATGTGCTTTGCACACCTTCCCAAACTGGCTGGTTATTTGGCTGAACGCTGCCATTTGCCGAGTTGCCCGCTACAGTGTAGAGTCCGCATTGACCTACCCAAGTAGCACCGTTATCTGTTGAAACCTGCAATTGAGCGTAGTCGTAATCTGCTTCGATATCCCACTTCGCCCAAAAGTTGAGTTTGGCCGCCATTGCATTTGTGAGGTCAATAGTTGGCACGTACGTATAGGTGGTATTGGCATTATTGACGTAATTACCGGTTGGCGTATCGGTAAACGAGCGAGGCGCAGAAACAAAAGTGGAGGTTGTGGTGTTCCAATTTCCTGTCCAGTTGGTTGCCGATGTTGCATTTTCAGTCACCTGAAGAGTAAACGAACCATAGGTTTTGATGATGGTATCTTTATGAATCCAATAGCCATTGTCGGTTTGCAAGATATACTTGATTTGGTCACCAAATTGAATAGCCGGATTCAAAGTATAGCTAATGGCGCCGAGTCCATTTTGCTGAAGCGCTAAATTATGAACAACAGCGCTTCCGACAGAAACAATATTCTGTAAAGGAACTATACTGACAGTAACCGGACCATTTTCTCGACCTAATCTTCTGGCCTGATGATTAAAGTTACCACTTAAAGTAGCGATGTTACTCGGGTCTTGGTCGGTAGTGACAATATAGATACCTGCAACGTGTGCAAGTACAAGATTCGGATACACCATTTCTTGACAAGTGGAAACGATTTGAGAGGAAGGTTGCCAGAATGCGGTCCCTACCTCTGGCGTATGCACAAACATGGTGTCTTTAACACCTACACCAATGTCTACTTTATACATGTAGTCATCGGAGTCTCCAGATGCCGGATACAAAGCAGAACTTTTAATCGCTCCGTAACCATTGAAGGTCACCATTTTATTGGTGTATTCTTGGAAGTAATCGTGGTGATCGGCAAATTCAGCTGTTGTTGTTCCAATTGGGAAAAGGATGTCTTCGGCATAAGTGTGGGCGTTAAAGGCAGTGACAAATTTGTTGTTCTGAACCAACCAACGCATGGCTTGTGTTTCTGGCTCAGAAAAGGCAGCCGTACCACAATAGGTCTCGTTTGTTTGTGTAAAAGAAGTACCTGTAGTACCCCAACCATAGCTGTAGTTTCTATTCAAATCGACCCCGTAAGACCCGCCTGAATTGAGGCGGCGGTTTTTGCGCCACATACCACCACCATTTGGATTGGTAGTTTGATTATATACATAACCATCAGGGTTGATACACGGCACAAAATACAACTGCATGTGATCAACCAAATAGTTGATTTCTGGGTTAGTTCCGTAGTTTTCTAGAACATACCACATAAAAAAGATGGTTTCCATTAAAGCCATCGGTTCGCGCGCGTGATGGATCGCTGTGTATAACACTTTTGGCTCTCCGCTCTCATCAATACTTGGATTATCAGAAATGCGCACGTGGTAAAGTGGTCGGTTTTGAGCCGTTAAGAACGTGGAAATTGGCGCTTTAGCAGTAATTAAATTGGGGTAAGTTGCAACCATTTCGTCAAGTTCGGCCAACATCTCCTCGTATTTCAAATAACCGCCCATAGTACCCAAATTAAAATGAGTTGGTGTTGCCGGATTAAAGCCTGAACCGCCTGCCCCAGAACCTGAGCAACTGAAATTTTTCAAGGCACCCTCATCTTTTGAGGCTGGTTTCGCAAGTTCTTGGATATAATACGCTTGTACATCTTCGATCAATACCTCGTAATTGAAATCGTAGGTATCCATGATTTGACGCTCTTCTTTTGAAAAATCTGAGATGAAAAACACGCCTTCTTTGCGGATGCCATGATCAATTGTGACGCCTAAATTTGAAAGTTTATTCAATTCTTGCTCATTGGCAAAAATTTTCAAACGAGAATAGTCTTGTGCAACTACCTCTGTGGCATTCAAAGTGACAAAAACTAAAAGAAGAAAAGTAAAGAGTTTCATAAGCGTGCTTTTTGAGAACACAAATAAACGCAATTTTCTACCAATCGCCATATTTTTATCCAGACTTTGGCAACCTTCTCGCTTTTAGGTAGTTTATTATTTTGAGATTGCACTTGTTTGTGTTAAATTTACTCAACGCCATGAACCTAATACGTGTCTTATTTTTATTCAGCCTTTTTCAAACGGCATTTGCCCAAGAAATTTGGATGTATCCCAATCATGGCCAATGGGACAACCGTATTTTATATAACTTACCGCTCTCCTCAGGACGACTCTATGTAGAACAAGAAGGGCTTACCTATTTTCTGTCCAATGCCACTTCTCACGAACACGATGCTAAAGAAGCACATGAACACCACGAAGGAGGAACGGCATATCACGCCATTAAACACCGATTTCTTCACGCTCAAAACCCCACGTTTTTAGCCAAAGACAGCAGTGAACACTACCACAACTATTTCATAGGCAATGACCAAAGTAAATGGAAATCTAAGATCCGTGGAACATCAGCAATAACAGCTAATGAATACTTTGAAAACGGTGACCTGCGTTACCTCATTGACAACAAACAATTTGCATTTCACCTACAACTCCAACCTAATTCCGACCTTCACCAATTTGACTTCGAAATTCAGGGTGCCGATTCAATTTTTGTTGATTCCGAAGGTTTTTTACATTTAACCCATCGTTTTGGTGAAATCACCTATAGTGCTCCGCTTGCCTGGAATATCCTCTCTGAAAACCAAAAGATAGAAGTCCCTATCCAATTTGTTATCAGCAACAATATCATCTCTTTTCAAGTAGGCGCCTCCTACGATCCAAATCTGGCGCTATTCATTGACCCAAGTCTTACATTTTCTACCTTCACGGGCTCACCCGTAGACAACTGGGGCTTTACCGCTACACCAGACGTCAACGGCAATCTTTTTGGAGGAGGCATCGTCTTTGGTTCTGGTTACCCAAGTTCAGCTGGTGCCTATGACCCAACTTACAATTCCGGGACAGGCTCTTTTCCAATGGACGTCGGCATCACCAAATTCAATGCCAACGGAACCGCATTGCTCTACTCCACCTACCTCGGTGGTTCAGGAAACGAAACGCCTCACAGTATTGTAAGTGCTCCAAATGGCGAGCTTTACATCTACGGCGTGACCTCCTCTACTAATTTTCCGATGGCAGGGCAACCCTATGACAATTCATTTAACGGCGGCCCTTATCAGCTTCAAAACTCACTTGAATTCAATGGTTCGGATATCTACATTGCGCGTTTAAATGCCAACGGCACGGCATTGTTATCCTCAACTTTTGTAGGCGGCACTAGTACCGATGGCCTCAATGCAGCCAGTTTATTTTACAATTACGGAGACCAATTCAGAGGCGAAATTGTACTTGACGCCAGCCAAAACGTCTATATTTCCAGTACCACCACATCTACCAATTTCCCAACAACAAACGCATTTCAAGGACTGCTCAACGGCGCACAAGACGCCGTTATTTTTAAAATGAATGCAGGGCTTTCTCAAATGCTCTGGAGTACCTACTTTGGTGGTAGCGGAGCAGAATCTGGCAATTCTATTACTATCGGTTCCAACGGCAGCGCATATGTTGCGGGCGGCACCACCTCTAGTTCTTTAGCAATTAGTGGCGGCCACGACCTCACTTTCAATGGTGGTAGTTCGGATGGTTATGCCTTACGCATCAACACCGCAAGTGGCGCATTGCAATCTGGAACCTACATGGGGCAGTCCGAATACGACCAAACCTATTTTATCCGAACAGATATAGACAACGCTGTGTACGTTTACGGACAATCAGAATCTTCATGGGCCATTACACCAGGCTGTTACGGCAATGCCAATTCCGGACAATTTTTACGCAAATATGCCCAAGATTTATCCGTCACCAATTGGACTACTATGATTGGTGCAGCAACAGGTCACGTCGAACTTTCGCCAACTGCGTTTTTGATATCAGATTGCTACGATATTTACTTGGCCGGTTGGGGTGGGCAGCTCAATCAGCTCTATGGGCAAGCGTCCTTTTCAACCACCAACAACTTCCCCGTCACACTCGACGCTTATCAACTCAATACCAACGGATCCAATTTCTACATTGCCGTACTCGATCAAGACGCTAGCGCACTCAAATATGCCACCTTTATGGGCGGCATCAGCAGCAGCTCTAACCACGTAGATGGCGGTACCTCCCGCTTTGACAACCAAGGCCGAATTTACCATGCCGTTTGCGGAGCCTGTGGCGGCAATGACTTTGGGTTTACAAGTACACCAGGCTCATGGTCACCAACCAACCAAAGCTCCAATTGTAATTTAGCTTGTTTCAAATTTGAATTGAGTACCATTGAAGCCATTGCTGCGCAGCCTGCTCCACTCATTTGTATTCCACAAAACGTTTTTTTTGACAACAATTCACAAAACGCCAATTCGTTCTTCTGGGACTTTGGAGATGGAAACACCTCTAACGCCTATGAGCCTATACATGCCTATACAACGCCGGGAACCTACGATGTTCTGCTTGTCGCTTTCGATTCAACGGGTTGTTTTACTCCGGATTCTGTCACCATTACATTAGTCATCGGGGGCTTTACGGCAGGCGCTGTACAACCCACCGGAAGTATCTGCCCTGGCGACTCCTACCAATTAGAAGCCTACGGTGGTAGTAGCTATACTTGGTCGCCTGCGAATGTATTAGACAATCCAAGTAGTCCAAGCCCTACTGCCACAATTTTCACAACAACTACATTTTCGGTCATTGTTGCCGATTCATGTGGTTCAGATACCCTCCAATTAACCCTCAACGTGAGTGCACCAACCATCACGCTCCCCAACGACACCACCATCTGTATTGGAGAAACCGTCGATATTACCGCCACCGCAACCGGAACCATAAGCTGGTCACCTGGTAACTTTCTCAACACTACAAGTGGTGCCAATGTGCTCTCTACACCTTCCAACAACATCACTTACACTGCAACGGCGACCTCGGCCAATGGCTGTACTGCCCAAGACTCCATTAGTATCACGGTTTTCAATAACCCACCTGTTCCACAACTCATCGACAGCGTGTCGCTCTGTTACGGCACCTCCATGCCCCTCACAGCATCCGGAGGCACGAGCTACTTTTGGTATCCAAGTAATAACTTAATTGGCGCAACGAACCAAACGGTTCAAATCAATCCGCTTATTGGTCAATACTATTTTGTGGATGTCACCAATAGTTGTGGAACCGAGTCTGATTCCGTTTGGGTTTCTATCCTCACAGCCCAAATTTGGGCCGGCAACGACACAATTGTATGCCCAGGGCGCCCGGCTAACCTATGGGCGAGCGGCGCACTCTATTACGAATGGAGCCCGAGCGCCAACGGCTCAAGTGCCAACGGAGCACAAGTCTCTGTTCTACCTCCTTACAACACAACCTACATGGTCATCGGAACAGATGCGCAAGGCTGCCAAGACTCGGCTTTTGTGCAAGTCAATGTTTACCAGCCAGCATTTGTGAATGCTGGCCCAGACATCTATGCCATTCAGGGCGATGTCATCCAACTTACCGCTGACCCTTCTGGGCCTGGCGCATTTTTATGGACGCCACAAGATGAAGTGTCTTGCCCAACTTGTCAATCTACAGAAGTGACACCCAATCAGAACGCAATTTATTCCGTTTATTTCACCGACCAAAACGGTTGTACTGCGCAAAGCCAAGTCAATATCTTCTTTGACCCCTTCTTTTATGTGCCGAATACCTTCACCCCTGATGGCGATATGTTCAATCAGTATTTCAGGGTGGTTGGCGGTAATTTCCTTGAGGTAGAAGTCAGCATCTATAACCGCTGGGGAGAACTCATTTATGAATTCACCGACCTTAAAGACTACTGGGACGGCACCTACAACTTCCGTCCTTGCCAAGATGGCACCTACACCTGGAAAATCAAATACACCGATTACCTCAATCGAAAAGAAGTCCTGACTGGTCATGTCAATTTGCTGCGCTAAAGCAGATTTACCGTAACTTTGAACTATGTCAGTTCAAGTCCAAGCTTTTGCTTTTAACGCCTTTCAAGAAAACACTTTTGTCGTTTCCGATGGCCAAGATGCCGTCATTTTTGACCCGGGTTGCTATACACGCCAAGAAGAAACAGAACTCTTCGATTACATCAACACAAATGGCCTTAAAGTAAAAGCCATCCTTTTTACGCATGCGCATATCGATCATATTTTAGGTGCTTCTTATTGCCAACAAGCTTTTGCAGCACCTGCCTATCTGCATCCTTCAGACCACGCCACCTGGACCTCCGTCAAGAGCTACGCCCATGTTTATGGTTTTGAAAATTATAAAGAAACAGAGGTGCCAACTCACCAACTCACAGACCAACAAGAATTGCAGTTTGGTAACCTCTCGTTCAAAGTTTACTACACCCCTGGACATGCTCCAGGCCATGTTGTTTTCCATCACGAGAGCGGTTTTGTGATCAACGGTGACGTCTTGTTTAAAGGAAGTTTTGGACGCGTTGACTTGCCGGGTGGCGATCTCGAAACCCTGAAAAAAAGCATTTTTGAAGTCATGTTCAAATTTCCTGAGCAAACGGTCGTTTATTGTGGTCACGGACCAGCTACCACAATTGGTCGAGAAAAACAAACCAATTATATCCTCGAATTCTAGCATGCGCATTGGCATCAATACCAGATCCTTACTTGGCCAAAAAATGGAAGGCTTCGGTAATTACACGCTAGAAATTGTCAAGCGAATCACCATTGCTCACCCCGAACACACCTTTATTTGTTACTTTGACCGTCCGGTAGATCCACAATTTAACTTTGGGTCAAATGTCATTTGCAAAAGTGTTTTTCCGCCAACCAGGCATCCTTTCTTATACGTCATCTGGTTTCAATGGCGCTTAAAAAGGGCCATTCAAAAAGACCAACTCGATGTTTTTTGGTCACCTGACGGCATGTTTCCATTGGGCAGCAAAACACCAGTTCTGGCCACCATCCACGACCTCAATTTTGAACACTTTCCGCAAGACCTCCCTAAATGGGTAGCTTGGTACTACAAAAAGTACTTTCCTCGTTTCGCAAAAGCTGCAAATCAAATTGTTACAGTATCTGAAACCACCAAACAAGACATCATCTCCAGCTACCAAATACCTGCAGAAAAGATCAGCGTCATCTATAATGGGGTCAATACCAAATATAAACCACTTACCGTTCAAGAAAAAGAAATTGTCCAGCAGCAATTAGGTTTCCAAGAGCCATACTTCCTGTTTGTAGGGTCTCTACACCCCAGAAAAAATATCCATCGTTTGCTTCAAGCTTTTCAATTGTATGCGCAAACAGAAGCCATGTATCAACTCGTTATTGTAGGTGCCGCCATGTGGAAAGACCAAACCTTTGAAATCGAATCAGTGCTGGCCAAGCGTATTCATTTCAAAGGACACATTCAAACTGAGTCACTCGCTGCAATAATGGCAGCTGCCTCCGCATTTGTTTATGTGCCCTATTTTGAAGGATTTGGCATGCCTCTAGCCGAAGCAATGGCCGCCCAAACGCCAATTATTGCAGGAAACAAAAGTTGTTTGCCTGAAATAGCTGCCGATGCCGCGCTGTATGTGGACCCCTTTGATGTGGAAGCGATCGCCAAAGCAATGGAACAATTAAAAAATGATGTAGCTTTGCAAACCCAATTAGTAGAAAGCGGAAAGCAACGCGTTTTGGCCTTCGATTG
>CANHBA010000076.1 GCA_947458985.1 Flavobacteriales bacterium | reverse complement strand
CATCCTTTGAGTTGCCCATTTCATCCAAAACCAAGATGGAATACAACACCGTTAAAATCGACAAAAAATTACTCGGCAAACAAACCGAAGACCTCCGTCGCCGTTATGGCAAACTCATCTCCTCAGATGTCGTTTCAGACAAAGACATGGTCATGGGTAAATTCGAAGAACTCGATGCAAATGGCGTTAAAGATGGCGGCATCAGCCATTCTACCACCATTTCTATGGAGTTTTTGACCGACAAAGCAGGCGTTAAACTATTGACCGGCAAAAAAGTCAACGACACCTTTGCTTTAGACCTCACATTAGTTTCCAAAGGGCCAGAAGATGCCGCAGCTATGCTCGGTATTGCCCCTGAAGCATACGCTACACTAGAATCTAAGTTCCAGTTCACCATCAACGACATCAAACGCATGGAAATGGCCGAACTCAACGAGGAGCTCTTCCAAAAGTTGTTTGGCGATGAAGTAAAGACCGAAGAAGAAATGAACAAACGCATTGAAGCCGACCTCGCGCGCATGTTCGAGGAAGACGCCGATCGCTTGTTTACCAAAAAAACCTTCGACCTTTTAATTGCTGAAACCAAAATGACCTTCCCTGAAACATTCTTGAAAAGATGGATCAAATCTTCTTCGGAAAAACCAGTTTCAGACGAAGACCTCGACCGCGAGTTCGATGCCTATCTCAATTCCTTGAAATGGCAATTGATCCAAACCAAGATTTTCAAAGACAACAACATTCAGCTAACCAACGAAGAAGTCATCGACTACACCAAATCTTTGGTATTGGGCAATTATGCACAATACGGTTTGCCAGCTCCTGACGACGCAGAACTTACTGATACTGCAAAGCGCTTGTTGCAAAACAAAGAACAAGCAAACGGAATCTACGACCGTTTGGCTGAGGCAAAACTTACGGCTTTCTTTAAAAGCACTGTGTCTTTAACTAAAAAAGAGTTGGCCTACGACGACTTCGTAGCCATGGCTCAAGCCTAACAAAAGACGCGTCGGTGATAGATCATTCAACTGATTTTTAAGCGACATCCCAATCTAAAACCAACAAATTTTTGTTGGTTTTTTTATGCCCATAAAAATGCTGTATTTGCCTGATCATCGCTTCTAGATGCGGCATTTTCATGCTGCGGTTCGGAATCAAAGCAATGACTTCTCTTGCAGGAGCAGCTTGTAATTCGGCAATTGATTTGATGCCGATTTGTTCTTCGGGCTTTAATTGAAAGTTAGCAGGAATCAATGTATAGCCACCATTTTTATTGACCATATCGATGAGCAATGGCAAATTTCCTCCTTCGTAATCCCAGTCTTGCGCATCGATGTCATGATTCAATTGACAAAAATGCAGCATTTGTGTGCGCAAGCAGTTGCCTTTGTTGAGTAGCCAAGGGTGTTTTTGCTGAATTTGTTCGAATTGGATATCTTCACTTTTCACCTCAGGACAATACACCTGGATTTCTTCTAAATAAAGCGGTACACTCCTCAGTCTAGGGTCGAGGTGGGGCCCAGCAATGATCGCCATGTCGAGTTCTTTTCGTTCTAAAGCATCTAGCACATCGGTCGTTTTTAGTTCGCGGATTTTCAGCTTGATATTGCCAAATTCGGCGACCCAAGTACTAAAGAGGTCTGGAAGGAGGTAAGCCGCAATGGTAGGAATGACACCAATGCGCACTTCTTCTTTCACATGCCCTTTGAGTTGATCAGATAACAATTTGATTTTGTCGGTTTCGGCTAGAATTTCTCGGAGAATTGGAATGAGCTGTTGTCCTGAAGGCGTGAGTTGAAGCGGGTTGCTGTCGCGGTCAAAAATGACATAGCCTAGTGTGTCTTCGGCCTTTTTGATTTGCATCGATAGGGTAGGCTGGGTTACAAAACACCGTTCACTTGCACGTTGAAAGAGTAGTTCTTCGCTGAGCACGACGATATAGTTCATTTGCTGAATAGAAATCATATAGAAAGAATCTATACAAATATAAAATAAATTGAAATAAATTATAACACTTCTCCAACCAAAGCGCAGTATCTTTGTTCCACAAATTAGTAATCCTAAAAACAAAAAAATATGTCAACTCTAGTTGGAAAAAAATTCCCAGACATTACCGTGAAGGCCATCGACGAAATGGGCGATGCCTTTCAATTGAACGTATTGAAACAAGCAACCGACAACAACAAAAAAGTGGTCTTGTTTTGGTACCCTAAAGACTTCACTTTCGTTTGTCCTACAGAAATCCATGCGTTTCAAGAGGCAGCAGCTGAATTCGAAAAGCGCAACACAATTGTGATTGGTGCTTCTTGCGATACCGCTGAGGTTCATTTTGCTTGGTTAAGTACTTCTAAAGATAACGGTGGTATCGAAGGTGTTCGTTTTCCTTTGATCGCAGATTCTACGCGTTTATTGGCTCAAGAATTAGGCATCCTCGACTACGACATGTTTGACGAAGACAACATGGCCGGTGACAACGTACCTTACCGTGCAACTTACCTTCTTGACGAAACCGGAATGGTGTTCCACGAATCCGTAAATCACTTCCCTGTAGGCCGTAACGTACATGAATTCATCCGCTTGATCGATGCATTTTCACACGTTCAAAAACATGGTGAAGTTTGTCCTGCTAACTGGGAAGAAGGAAAAGATGCCATGAATGCTACGCGCAATGGCGTTGCAGACTACCTAAGCAAGCACTAAGCACATGTTTAGCGACCTCACTTCAGATACGCTCGACCAAGTTTTGGCTTCTAATGCCAAAGTAATGGTTCAGTACGGCGCAGGTTGGTGTGGTAATTGCAAAATTACCAAGCCTAAATTCAAGCGCTTGGCCGAGACCCATACCGACATCGCATTTATTTATGTCGACGCAGAGCACTATCCAAATGCCCGCCAATTTGCCAATGTCAGCAACCTACCTACTTTCGCTTCCTTCGAAGGTGGTAAGTTAGTGGCAGAAGCGCAAGGAAATAAAATAGAAACCATTCAAGAAGTTCTAGATGCGCTTACCAGTCATTAAACACCTCGTAGAATTCATCGAGCAAAACGACGAAGACTACATCAATGAAACCATGGAAACGCTAGAGTTCTTAATTGAGGCCCCCGGCATCAAAGACGAAGAACTCGACGTCATCGGCGAATTGCTTTCTAATTTCTCTGGCGCCCTTGAGGTTCACAAAGAAATTCAGAATGGTGTACCCAAACGAGACGCCTTAAATGGCTTCATGAAACGGGTCACCGGATCGATTAACTAACTAAAAACCACCTTCGGGTGGTTTTTTTATGCCTATCTTTGCGGCATGTCAGATCTACTGAATAAGTTAGAAGCCATTCATTTTCGCTTCATAGAAGTCGGCAAAATGATCACGGACCCCGATATCATCTCGGATATGAGTCGGTACGTCAAACTCAACAAAGAATACCGCGACCTCGAAGTCCTGGACGGCACCTATTTGCGATTCAAACTCTTGTTAAGTAACTTGCAGAGCGCAAAAGCTTTGCTTGAAGAGGAGCAAGATCCCGAAATGCGCGAAATGGCCAAAGCCGAAATAGATGAACTCGAGCAAGCCAGGCCTCTTCTTGAAGAAGAGATCAAAATGTTGCTCATTCCCAAAGACCCCGAAGACGACAAAAACGCCATCATTGAGCTCCGCGCTGGAACCGGCGGCGATGAAGCCTGTATTTTTGTGGAAGATATCTACCGCATGTACACCATGTACTTTAAAGCCATGGGCTGGACCTGCGAAGTACTCAACTCTTCGGAAGGTTCTGTAAAAGGATACAAAGAGATTTCCATGGAAATTACCGGTACAGGCATCTATGGTTCCTTGAAATTTGAATCAGGTGTTCACCGCGTACAGCGCGTACCTGAAACAGAATCACAAGGTCGTGTGCACACCTCCGCTATTACAGTTGCAGTGCTACCAGAGGCCGAAGAAGTCGATTTCGAACTCGACATGAACGACGTCAGAAAAGATACCTTCCGCGCCTCAGGTGCTGGGGGGCAGCACATCAATAAAACGGAATCGGCCATCCGACTCACACATATTCCTTCGGGCTTAGTTGTAGAGTGTCAGGACGGTCGTTCACAGCACAAAAACTTAGAAAAAGCCATTTCCGTTTTGCGTTCACGCTTGTATCAGCTAGAGCTAGACCGCATCCACAACGAACGCGCAGCCCAAAGAAAAACGCTTGTCTCCACCGGAGACCGCTCTGCAAAAATCAGAACTTATAATTATCCGCAAGGGCGCATCACAGATCACCGCATCAATAAAACGATGTATAATTTAGGTGTATTCATGAATGGCGACATCCAAGAAATGCTAGACGCACTCAAAATGGCTGAAAACGCCGAAAAATTAAAAGGAGAAACCGCATGACCAAAGCAGAACTCATTGCGCAAATCAAACACAAAAAGAGTTTTTTATGCGTAGGACTCGATCCAGATCTTGCCAAAATACCACAGCACTTATTGCAAACCGAAGATCCACTTTTCGAGTTTTGTAAAGCAATCATAGACGCTACTCATCCATATGCTGTTGCTTTTAAGCCGAATACCGCATTTTTTGAGTGTCACGGTGCTGAAGGTTGGGAGGCATTGCGCAAGACAATAGCGTATATTCCGAACGAATGTCTGATTATCGCAGATGCCAAGAGGGGAGATATCGGCAACACATCAGCATATTACGCCAAAACATTTTTTGAACACATGCAAGCCGATGCCTTAACGGTTGCACCTTACATGGGTTCAGATTCTGTACTGCCGTTCCTGCAATTTGACAACAAATGGGTTATTTTACTCGCTCTCACATCTAATGAAGGCGCCAAAGATTTTCAGTTACTGGAAGCCAACGGAAAAGCGTTGTTCGAAACCGTTTTAGAAAAATCAGCAGCATGGGGAACGCCTGAAAACTTGATGTATGTAGTGGGTGCCACGCGCGCCGAAGACATCGCTCGGGTGAGGGCCTTGGCTCCGCAATATTTCTTTTTAGTGCCGGGTGTAGGTGCCCAAGGTGGAGACTTAGACACTGTTGTCAAATACGGCGCGAATGCTGAATGCGGTTTACTTGTCAATTCTTCTCGCGCCATTATTTACGCGAGTTCAGGGCTAGATTTTGCAGATGCTGCAAAAAAAGAAGCGCTGAAAATGCAAGCTCAAATGGCGTTGCATGTTCAGCGCTTCGAATGGTAAGGGAAGCTTAGCGTGTAGCTAAATCTGCGTTTTGTTCAGTTTGCTCAAGACTTCCGTAAGCATCGCAGCTCGCTGTGCGGCCTGCTCCACAAGAAGCTAATACAAGTAGCGTTGCAAATGCCGCTAGAATAAATGTTGTTTTTGTTTTCATAGTGTTTGTTTTGTTGTTGTTGCTGCCTTTAACGGAAGTTATATCACAAAGTTACAATTTTTAAAAAAATAGCACGTTTAGTCTTGTATATTTAAGCATGCGCAGCTTCATTAGCATAGGGTTTATATTGTTTTTGACTTGTTCGACTTGGGCGCAAGGCTATTTTGCCATTGAAAATGCCCAACATCCCTTACCTAAGGAGCTTTCTGTCCTTCAAAGCGCTTTCAATACCAAATATTTATTACCAGCCTGGCAGAAAAAATGCAATGAATGGCAATCGTTGGCGCTGGCCGAAGGATATTTTCTCTTTGCCTTGGAGCCAAGTACCCTCAAAGATTCTGTTCAATACTATCAAATCAATTTAGGTCGTTTTTTCGAAGGAATTGCGCTGAGAAATGGAGAGCAGTTGCAATACTTAACAGCAAAGGCTTTGCAAGGAATGGTTCAAGATTCACTGAAATGGTACGTCAACAATGGCTATCCCTTTGCTCAAATCACATTAAAAGTGAGCTCCGGATCAGCACCTATTGCAACTATACAAAGTACCAAAGGACCCGAGGTAAAATGGGGTAAAATTTATGTAAAGCCAGAAGGTGTCATTAAAGAAAAGGTACTTGCCAATTTATTGCAAATTGAAACCGGAACCTTGTTCAGTGAACAGCAGCTCTTGCAAGCGGAAATGCAAGTGGCAGGGCAGTTGCCTTTTAAATTATTGCGTTCGCCTGAATGGACCCTCGAGGAGCAAAATGCGGCGGTCTATTTATTTCTTGAAAGGATTAAAATGAGTTCGGCCACAGGTATTATTGGCCTGCAGCAAAATCCGAGCACACAAAAAAATGCATTGGTAGGAGAACTGAATTTGCAACTGCAAAACACTTGGCAGAAAAACGAAAAATTCACCTTGCATTGGCGCAGTATTGCACCACAAACCCAGCAGCTCAAAAGCACACTGAGCTGGCCCTATATCGGCGGTTCGTCTTATGGTATGAACGCAGGATTTACACTGTATCGCCGAGACACTTCTTTCTTAGAGCTCAAAGGGAATATAGGCCTCACTTATTTATTAGCTAATAATTGGCAGCTCCTTGCTATTCTAGATTACTGGCAATCCAATGCCCTGTCAAGTGACGCACCTCTGACTAATTTAGAAACCTTCTCTACACTTTCGTATGGCATTGGGTTGCAACGGCAAAAGCTTGATTTTTTACCGAATCCAAGAAAAGGGATGCTGTTTAAAGCCAGTTACTTAGTCGGCAACAAAAAGGCACAAAACGATATACTCACTTGGCGTTTAGAGCTTTCTCAGCGGTATTTTTTGCCACTTACCAAGCGGCAGGTTTTGAGTCTGAACCAAGAGTTTGCGCATATTCAGTCAGCTACTTTATTTAGCAATGAATTGTATCGATTTGGTGGTTTAGAGCGCATGCGCGGTTTTGATGAGGAAGCTTTTTTTGCATCTACACTCGCCTTTGCTGGTTTAGAGTATCGTTTTTTACTTGATCAATACGCTCATTTTTTGGTTTTTACCGATTGGGCTTGGCTCCAAAATAAAGTGTATGGGCAGCAGCAAACTTCCGTTTACGCTGTGGGCTTGGGCTTGGTGCTGGGCTCAGAAAACGGCCAATTCAAATTGAGCTATGGACTCGGAACGCAACTCGGACAACCTCTGCAATTGAATGCGGGTAAATTACACATTGGCTTTATTTCCTATTTTTAGCTCATGAAAATCATATTTGCAAGTCACAATCAAAAGAAAGCTGAAGAAATCCGCTCTATTTTACCTGAGGGCCTCACACTCCTCACCTTGCATGACCTCCATTTAAACGATGAAATTCCGGAAAATGAACCTACCATTGAAGGAAATTCTGCTTTTAAAGCCCAGTGGGTTTTTGCACATTTTGGATTGCCTTGTTTTGCCGATGACACCGGTCTTGAAGTTAGCGCTATAAATGGTGCGCCAGGTGTTCATTCAGCGCGTTATGCAGGAGAGCAGCGCAGTGATCAAGCCAACATGGATAAACTTTTACAAGCGCTAGACGGCCAAGCAGATCGAAGCGCGCAATTCAAAACCGTCATTACATATTGCGATGCAGACCAAACGCTGCAATTTACTGGAATTGTAGAGGGCAGCATCGGAATGCAAAAGAATGGTACGGAAGGTTTTGGATATGATCCCTTGTTTATTCCTGAAGAAGTCGGCAAGACCTTTGCACAAATGACACTCTCAGAAAAAAATCAGTATAGCCATAGAGCAAGAGCCACCGCTCAATTTTTAGAATTTCTACAAGAAAAGGCAGCGCTTTAGGCTACGTCTTCGATGAGTATAGCCACCGAATGTACGTCGCCATTGATAGGCGGACAAAGCTTGGTGATTTTGACTTTCAAGGCTTCAATCCCGTTTAATTCAGTTTTGATTCTTGTCAGGATGCGTTGGCCAACGTGCTCAATGAGTTTAGAGCGGATGGCCATTTCTTCAACTACAATGCGGTTGACATCAACGTAATCAATGGTGTCTGCAAGCGTGTCTTGCTCGGCAGCCTTGCTAAAGTTGGTCAGCATTTCGATATCGACTTCGTAGTGTCCTCCAATACGACCTTCTTCGGGCAAGCAGCCGTGAAAAGCATAGCACTTGATGCCGTTGACAAAAATTTTATGCTTCATGGAGAATTGCTTCGACTGCACTTAAGCCAAGGTCTAGACGCGCAAGGACTTCTTCTTTTCCGAGGAATTCAGAAATTTCGAACATACCTGGGCCAGCGCCAACGCCAGTAAGGACCAAACGATAAGGAAGGAGCACCGCACCAATGCCAAGTTGTTTCTCTGCTAAGAAAGTTTTAAAGGCAAGCTCGATGGAACTTGCAGAAAAATCGGTCAGGTTGGCAACGAGGAGCTTCCATTCTTGGATATATGCTGCGGTTTCTGGTTTCCATTTTTTACGGATGGTTTCTGCATCAAAGGCAGTGGGGCGTCCGAATAGATAAGCACCTTCTGTCAGGATGTCTTGTACAAAAGTGGCACGTTCTTTCATGAGGTGACAAATTTGTTCTAGTGCGGCATCTGGTAAGTCGAGGGGCTGAACCTGACGCAGTTGCTGTGCGATTTCAGCATTGGATTGTGCGCGCAAATAGGTTTGTTGAAACCATTTGGTTTTTTCAGGGTCGAATTTGGCACCTGCTTTACTGACGCGCTCGAGTGAAAAGGCTTCCACTAGTTCGTCTAGCGTAAATATTTCTTGTGTTGTACCGGGGTTCCAACCAAGGAGGGCAAGCATATTGATAAACGCACCTGGCAAGTAGCCTTTTTCGCGGTAACCAGAATAGAGCTCACCTTCAGCGGTAGTCCAGTTGGTGGGGAATACAGGGAAGCCGAGGCGGTCGCCATCGCGTTTGGAGAGTTTGCCATTGCCATCTGGGCGTAGCAAGAGCGGCAGATGCGCAAATTCAGGACAAGGCCAACCAAATGCTTCGTAAAGCAAAACGTGAAGAGGTGCAGATGGCAACCATTCTTCGCCGCGAATGACATGGCTGATCTCCATGGTGTGGTCGTCTACGATGTTGGCGAGGTGGTAAGTTGGCATGCCGTCGCTTTTGAATAAGACTTTGTCGTCGAGGTTGTTGGTATTGACAACTACCCACCCGCGGATGAGGTCAGAGAAACGGACGTCGCGGTTGCGCGGCATTTTCATGCGGATGACGTAGGGTTCGCCGGCAGCTAAGAGTTGTTCTACTTCAGATTGCGGTAAAGTGAGGGAGTTGCGCATGCTGTTGCGCGTAACGCTGTTGTATTGCCAATTGGGCATGCCCATGGTTTTGGCTTGGTCGCGCATGCGGTCGAGGTCTTCGGCGCTGTCAAAAGCGTAGTAGGCTTTGTCTTCGGCGATGAGTTGTTCGGCGTAGGGCTTGTACATGGCTTTGCGCTCAGACTGAACGTAAGGACCATAGGAGCCACCTAAACCTGGGCCTTCTGTTGGCATAATACCACACCAAGCAAGCGCATCCATGATGTAATCTTGCGCACCCGGAACAAAGCGGGTTTGGTCGGTGTCTTCTATGCGTATCAAGAAGGTGCCGTTGTGTTTTTTAGCAAAAAGGTAATTGTAAAGTGCCGTGCGCACACCTCCCATATGGAGCGGGCCAGTTGGAGAAGGGGCAAAGCGAACGCGAACAGGTACTGAAGACATAATATTTTTTATAGACTGCAAAGATAGTGATTTGAAAAAGAATCATGTCAGGAATTGACTTCTATCATGTTTAGAAGCGCTCATCTAGCTGAACTTTGTCTAAAATCTAAGACCATGACACATAAAGCATTCATTTACGACCAACACCTCGAAAATCAAGATTGGCTCAAACGCCTTGATTTTTACAAAGAAGATTTAATCATTTTGCGCGAGCGCTTAGCGGAGGTCACTTCCAAAAACAATCATGCTGATTTCTTAAAGTCAGTGGAACATTTTCAGAATCAGTTTATCATTCAGCGCAATCATATTGATGAATTGGCACACCAAATTAAGGCCAATGAAAACACTTTGGTGGCTGAAATTGAAGATAATCCGGTAGCAGTAGATCACCGAAAAGTAGAAAGCCACGATGCCGAAGCTGATTTTATGGGCTTTTTCGAAAAAAACTTTGCCGAACTAAGGGCTGAATTCAATGCCTTCTTAGCCAAGTGGATGTAAATGCCACCAATCGATTAGAAACTATAAAGGCGCCGAAGGCGCCTTTTTTTATAAAATAATCTTTTGAGTTTTTCCGAAGGTATTTTTCAGAAAATAGATTCCATTTGAAAGGCCGGTTGTTGCCATTTGATTTTCGCCTTTTTGAAGTGCAACTACTTTTTGCACTTGCCCCAAGGAATTGAGCAGTTCGAGTT
>CANHBA010000075.1 GCA_947458985.1 Flavobacteriales bacterium | reverse complement strand
CAGGCCAAACGAACTATCAAGCAACTGGTGGTGCTGGTGGTTGTGCCGCAGGCCAAACAGGTCTAGGTTCTCCATTTACCGGAACCGGTGGTGGAGGTGGTACACAGGTAGCAGGTGGTAACGGCGGCCCTCCATGGGGTGGCGGCCAACCTGGCACAGCAGGTACCATCGGTACTGGTGGCAATGGCGGATTCTACTCAACTGCGGCAGGCGGCGGCGGCGGCGGCGGCTACTACGGCGGCGGCGGTGGCGGCGGCGATAACTGTTGCGCAGGCGCAAATGGCGGCGGCGGCGGCGGCGGCGGTTCTAGCTTCTACCCTGCAGGTGGCACTTGTACACAAGGCTTCCAAACTGGCCATGGCCAAGTGGTTATTACATACACAGCTGGTTCTACAATTATAACTGCTAGCAATACCGGCCCATACTGCGCTGGCGCTCAAATTTCAATTAGTGCAGCAACTGGTTCTCCAACATATGCTTGGACTGGCCCTAACGGCTTTACCTCCAACCTTCAAAACCCTACAATTCCAAATGCAACTGCGGCAATGGCCGGTGTATACACAGTAACCTATGATGCAGGGGGTTGTATTTCAACCGCAACAACTACTGTTGTTGTCAATACGCCGGTAGTACCAACATTCAATCAAATTGCGCCTATCTGCGAAGATGCTACTGCACCAAGTTTAGCCAATTTATCTACGAACACACCGGTTATTCAAGGAACCTGGAACCCTGCAGTAATTAATACTGCTAACTCCGGTACAACTACCTACACCTTTAGCCCAAACCAAGGTATTTGTGCAACGCAGGCCACCATGAACATCCAAATTTTACCAAACGAGCAATCTACTTTTAATCAAATTGCCGATTTGTGTATCAACGGTGTTGCCCCTGCTCTTCCGGCAACCTCTACCAATAACATTCCTTATACAGGTGTATGGAGTCCGGCTACAATTTCCACTGCCAATGCAGGAACCTTCACATTTACCTTTACCCCGACGGCTGGGCAATGTGCTTTCCCTGCAACCATGGATATCGTAGTGCATGCCCTCACTACACCGCAGTTCAATCCAATGGGTCAAATTTGCCAGTACATGACAAACGTCGTTATTCCTACCACAGCTACCAACACAAGTAGCTACCTTAACGGCCCACTCATTACCGGTGCTTGGAACAACCCAACAGTGATTACCACTGCACCAGGAACCGTGAATTACACCTTTACTCCTGATCCAAATCAATGTGCCTCTACGCTTACTTTCCCAATTACCGTAGATCCACTGATTATCCCACTTTTCACGCAAATTCCGCAGTTATGTCAGGACGACGCCAATCCAATTTTCCCAACTACATCTAACAACGTACCAGGAATCACTGGGTCTTGGACACCTCCAAACATCGACACTTCTATCCCAGGAATCAATACCCACACTTTCTTCCCAGATCCAGGGCAGTGTGGTGACACCGTAGATATGACCATCACAATTGTTCCTGCAGTACCACCAGTTTTTGTAGCAGACACACTTTCCGGATGTAATCCTTTGTTAGTGAATCTTTCAACAATCGGCGCAGTGCAAGGCGCAGTGTATACTTGGTCTTGGGGCGGAACCCAAATTGGTCAGGGCACTAATTTATCATATACTTTTGATGCGAGTGGTTACCACGACATCACCTTAGAATACAACCTCTTGGGCTGTATTGAAACCACTACCTACAACGACTACATTTACATGGAAAGCTATCCTGAAGCATCTTTTTCTGCTCTACCAGGAGCCTTAACAGAAAGCACGATGCCAATTCAGTTTGTCAATAATTCTGTAGGTGCCATTACTTATGTTTGGGACTTCGATGACAACAGTACTAGTACCGAAGAAAATCCAAACCACATGTATGTTGGTGTATCTGAAAACCTTTTGGTAACACTTACTGCTTATACTTCACTGGGCTGTTCAGACGAATACCAACTAAACCTCCCTGTTATTGCTGAGCCAATTTACTATGTGCCAAATACCTTTACACCAGATGAAGACGAGCACAACCAAACTTGGCAAGCCATCTTTACAACCGGTTTTGATCCATTTGCTTTCCAATTGGCAGTATTCAACCGTTGGGGCGAGGTCATCTGGGAAACCAACGATGCCACCCAAGCTTGGGATGGCACTTATGGCCCAGACGGCACAAAAGTACCTGCAGGCATGTACACCTGGAAACTACAATTCGAAACGAAAGAAAATGACTATCGCAAGATTGTCACTGGGCACCTGAATCTCATCAGATAGTGCTTTCTCTTATCAAGCAAAAAGGCGAGCCTAACAGCTCGCCTTTTTTGTTTGATAAGTTGGTAAAAACTTGTATCGGTGGTTTATGAATAACTTATTATTCTAGATGTGAAATACCTCTATTCTAGATATGAAATCCTTCAAACGGAAAGTCTTATTTCTTTCTAAAGAAGATCTTGATCGGCACACCTTCAAAGTCAAATCGTTCGCGCAAACGGTTTTCAATAAAACGCTTATACGCATCTGTAATGTATTGCGGCAAGTTGCAAAAGAAGGCAAAGGCCGGCGCGTGGGTAGGCAATTGCGTTACAAACTTGATGCGCACATATTTGCCTTTGATGGCTGGTGGAGGCGTGGCTGCAATGATGTCAAGCATGACCTCATTGAGCTCATGGGTAGCAATTTTGCGGGTTCTGTTTTCAAATACGCGCATGGCTGTTTCTAAGGCACGGTGGATACGCTGCTTTTCGATAGCTGAGGTAAAGATAATCGGCACATCGTTGAAAGGCGCGAGTTGTTCGCGGAGGTCGGCCTCAAATTTGACCATAGTGTTTTGGTCTTTTTCGATGAGGTCCCATTTGTTGACCAACACCACTACCCCTTTAGAGTTTTTCTCTATCATGTAGAAAATACTCAAGTCTTGCTTTTGAATGCCTTCAGAGGCGTCTATCATGAACATACAGACATCTGCATTTTCAATGGTACGCACTGAACGCAAGACCGAATAGTATTCGATGTCTTCGGTGACTTTTGCTTTTTTACGGATACCAGCGGTATCTATAAGAAGGAAGTCAAAACCGAAAGATTTATAACGGGTATGGATGGCATCGCGGGTGGTACCTGAGATATCGGTAACGATATTGCGCTCCTGACCAGTTAAGGCATTCACCATTGAAGATTTACCTACATTCGGGCGCCCGACAATAGCAATGCGCGGCAAGCTGTCTTCTTCGCGAATAGATTCGTCTTCTTTATTGAAATACTTCACGAGTTCGTCGAGGATTTCGCCGGTGCCGCTACCGTTGGTTGCACTGAGGTCAAAGACCTCTCCTAAACCAAAGGTGTAAAATTCAGAAGAAAGGCCAACGCGGTCGGTGTTGTCTACTTTATTGGCTGCAATAAGAACTGGCTTTTTGCTTTTGCGCAACAACTGCGCAACGGTCTGATCCATTTCTACAATGCCGGTCATGACGTCAACCATAAAAACAATGACGGTTGCCTCCTCAATAGCAATTTGAACCTGCTTTCTGATTTCACCTTCAAAAACATCTTCTTTGGTAGTGGCATAGCCTCCGGTGTCGATGACTGAAAACTGGTAACCATTCCATTCGCCTTTTCCGTAGATGCGGTCTCTTGTAACGCCACTCACTTCTTTGACGATGGCATCGCGAGATTCTGTTAGGCGATTGAACAAGGTAGATTTTCCGACGTTTGGACGTCCGACGATTGCAACTATATTACTCATGATTGTTGTGCTTAATATCCGTATTTCTTGAGTTTGGCATCTGAATGGCGCCAATCTTTGTCAACTTTGACATAATTCTCGAGGAATACTTTGGTTTCTAGAAATTTTTCCATGTCTAGTCGAGCAGCCTTGCCGATGCGTTTGAGCATTTCGCCACCACGACCAATGATGATGCCGCGTTGGGAATCGCGCTCTACGATGATGTTGGCTCTAATGCGGGTCAGACCTGGTTCTTCTTTATATTCTTCTACCTCAACTTGGGTGCTGTATGGTATTTCTTTCTGACAATGAATAAAGATCTTTTCGCGGATGATTTCTGAAATAAAGAAACGCATGGGGCGGTCAGAGATTTCTTCTTTGTCGTAGTATGGTGGGCTTTCGGGAATGAGACTGAGGATTTCTTCCCAAACAGCTTCTATGTTGAATTTGTGCAAAGCTGAAACTGCATAGACTTTAGCGTTAGGCAGCTTTTCTTGCCAGTATCCGACGCGCTCCATGACTTTGGTTTGATCAGAGGTATCGATTTTGTTGATGAGACAAAGCACAGGCACTTTAAGGCGCTGAATGCGCTCTAAGGTTTCTTTGTGGTTCATTTCGTTTTCATGGGTGTCGGTCATGAAAATAAGGACGTCGGCATCGGAAATAGACGCATTGACGTACTCCATCATGTTTTCATGGAGTTTGTAAGCGGCATTGACTACACCTGGTGTGTCAGAAAAAACAATTTGGTAATCTTCTTCGTTGACAATTCCTAAGATGCGGTGACGGGTGGTTTGGGCTTTCGAACTGACAATGGAGAGCTTTTCACCCACCAATTGGTTCATAAGTGTAGATTTCCCCACATTTGGAGAACCGACAATATTGACAAAACCTGATTTATGCGCCATAGCTCTAATAAAGTGCAAAGGTACAATTATTTGATGGGATGCTCATCAACAACCCGAATGTCGGGCGAAAACTTATTTTTTTTAAATTCGACACATGGAAACAATTGAACTACAAATCGCAGCACTGAAAGCGCAACTCACTGGCGACTTATTTTCAGACATCGAAACACAACAAAAAATCTACGAACTCAAAAAGCAACTCAACCCAGCAATTGAGCATGCGCCCGAACAAGACGACGACGACGGTTGTTTATACTGCGGAAGTTAGTATTCCCTCGACATCATTGGTCAAAAGGAATCATCATTTTCGAAAATCAAGACGACCTCAACTACTATGAAACTGAAATTTAACACCCAAAAAAACCTGATTTTTAACTTTTTAATTATCTCGGTTTTACTTCCATGCACTTCTTTTGGTCAACTAGGTAACAACATGTATGGCTTGTATCGCCAACTCAATCCAACTAGCGTGACTTTCGTCGAAATGGACCCTGTGAACGGAATCATTACCCCAATCGGCAATCCTGCTCTCAGTACCACCATTAATACAACTGGTGTATCCTTGAATCCTTATAACCTCAGTTATTCATATCAAGACGATGACTCTTGGCTGTCTATTTCCTTGCAGGACGGCAGTATTTTATCAGATGTTGTTGTGAATTTACCCAGTGCAACCGGCGACTTCAATAATTTCCGTTTCAACACCGCCGATTCTACCATGTACGGTTTGTATTCACAAGTAATTTACAACCAAACCACCGGTACCTATAGCGGCGACATGCGCTTGGCGAGTTGTGATCTAAACACAGGTCTTGTTTCACTCGTTTCACCAACATCTATCGCCACAAGCTATACTATGGCAGGTGCGGTCATCAATCCGCATCTAATGGTTTATTATTTTATTTCCGAAGATAAACTCAAGGGGCTAGATATCTACAATGGAACAATCTATTCCGAACCCCTCATCACCATTCCGAGTGGCGGCAATAGCTTTGACAACTTTGCTTACAACTGCGGCGACACCACAATGTATGGTCTCATTATGCAAAATGGCGTCAAGTGCTTAGGAAAAATAGATGCTACAACTGGTGTAGTAACCCCACTCCCTACTCAACTGAACCTTCCAAACTACATCATGAATGCTGCGTCAATTGATCCGCTAAACGGCATTTATTATTTTGAAAGTATGCTTACAGGTGGAGTTACACTCATAGGGCTCTCCCTACAAGACGGTTCTATCGTTTCATCTGTCGAAATTCCCAACGCAGGGTATTTTGACATGTTCAGAATAGACAGCGATTGCTTTGAAGCCTTTCCAACACGTGTCAACCCAGCTGCACAACTTACCGATGCAAGTAATATTGCAGTCAAAATTGCACCGAATCCGGCTGGAGAGCAACTGAGCATAATTGCGCCTCAAGGCCCTACAAACATTGAAATTTTTAATGCGCTAGGTCAAAAAATGGTTGGTAATTGGTCTTCACATCCTACTCAACAATTGAACATCGACCATCTCGATTCAGGCATGTACATCCTAGAGCTTCAGTTTGCTAATACATCCAAAAGCATCCGTTTTATCAAGGAATAATCTTTATGAAAAGCCTCAAATATTTACTTGTTTTTAGCTTGCCTATTACCGTAAATATTGCTTTTCAATCTGAAGGCTGGTGGAGTTACTTGCCCGTATACGTTTTCTTTATATTGGTTCCTTTTTTAGAACTTATTTTGCCATCGCGTTGGACAACAAACGAAGCGAGTGAAAATGCTTTAAAGCGGCACGCCAAATATTACAATTACCTATTGTATACACTTGTTTTTGTGCAGTGGGGTTTTGTGGCCTACTTTTTAATAGCGCAAAGCAGTAGCCCTGATGCCTCAACTTGGTGGGGACGCATTGTTTCGATGGGGCTCATGTGCGGCATCATAGGCATCAATGTAGGGCACGAACTCGGACACCGCAACAAACGTTCAGAACAATTTTTAGGTGAGCTTTTGTTGCTGAGCTCCTTGGAAAATCATTTCTTGCCCTATCACAACCGGGGGCACCACACCTATGTTGGCACACCCTCAGACCCAGCAACTGCGCGCAAAAATGAAGTAGTTTATCTTTTTTGGTTCCGTTCGCAAATTGGCAGTTATTTCCAAGCATGGCAAATAGAACTGACCCGCATGCAAATCATGGGGAAAGCCAAGTTTTCCTTTTCCAATAAAATGGTGATTTACACCCTTAGTCATCTTTTACTTTTGATAGCAATTTGGCAAATTTTTGACCTGAAAGCTCTTCTTGCCTTTATGGCAGCAGCGGCAATAGGAATATTGCTACTTGAAACCGTCAATTACATCGAGCATTATGGTTTAAAGCGTCAACGCAAAGAAAACGGACGCTATGAGCTCGTGAAACGCAAGCATTCTTGGAATAGCAATCATCTTTTAGGACGGCTCATTTTATTTGAACTGAGTAGACACAGCGAACACCACTACAAACCAGACAAACCTTACCAACTACTGCATTCCGACCCAGAAGCCCCTACCATGCCAACGGGTTATCCTGGCATGATGCTTTTGTCGTTTGTGCCCCCCTTATTTTTTAAGGTGATGAATGTCAAAGTGGAACGCGCACTAAGCGCTTAAGCACATTAATAAAGCTGTTGGCGTTTCAATAAGTATTTCAACAATACTTGATTGTAGCCTTCTTCAATTGGTGCTGGCATGAAGTCAATGCCGTTGTTGAGGCATCTGAGGCTGAGCTCTTCAAAATAACGATCAATTGCTGCTTGGTATTTTTCACGGACCTCACCAGGGCGCAGGAGCATGCGCTCGCCTGTTTCCATATCGATGAGTTGATACGGCCGGTCTTCTAATTGAAAAGATTTTTCAAAACCTTCGTGGTGCACATGAAATAAAATGACTTCGTGTTTGTTGTGCTTGAGGTGTTGCAAGGCATCAAAAAGTGCATCGGTGTGCGAAGGGTCGTCGAGTAAGTCAGAAAAAATTACAACCAAACTGCGCTTGTGTGTCAGTTCGGCAATGGCATGAAGTGCTGATATAGCAGCGGTTTGTTTCTTTGACTTCTCTTGATAAGCCGACAAACGCTTCTCGAGTTCGCTGTAGAGGTAACGATGGTGTAATAACGAAGATTTAGCGGCCGTTTGGAGCTCGAGCGTTTCATTAAAAAAACTAAGACCTACGGCATCGCGCTGTCTTTTGAGCAATTCAATTAAACTCGCTACGGCATAAACGGAATATTCAAACTTACTGATTCCTTCTTGCGGAAAGTACATGGAGCTGGAGTCATCGATAACGATCTGACAACGCAAATTGGTTTCTTCTTCGTACTTTTTGGTAAATAACTTTTCAGAACGACCATAAAGGCGCCAGTCGATGTTGCGCGTGGATTCGCCAGGATTGTAGAGCCTGTGCTCGGCAAATTCAACAGAAAAACCATGAAATGGACTCTTGTGTAAGCCCGTAATAAAGCCCTCTACAACTTGTTTGGCCAAGAGTTCAAGGTTGCCAAATTGAGCCAAACGCAAGCGGTCTATTGTCTTCATGTTGAACAAAGTTAATAAAGAAGCGCAGAACCAAAGCAACCTTCTTAAAAAGGAACGCGTTATAGCCCTATAAACTACTGATTATGAAACATTTTTTACAACTACTCATTTGCATCACAACCCTTTCCCAAATGAGTTATGCACAAGTGACGGGTTTTGCCATTAACGGCCTTACTACGCCAACAAACATGCCCACCACCATTTGCGGACTCACGGTAAACATGTCTTTCTCTGCCTTAACACCGAGTACGAACTCAACAGGCACAACCGCTACCATTCCTTACGTTATTACTGGCAATAATTTCTCGGGCTTTCAGTTTAACTCTGTCGTTAATTGGGGTGATGGCGCAACATCTCAAGCTGCTGGCGGCACAGGCACAAGCGGCACAAATATCAACATGGCGCCTGCGCTAACGCATACTTACGCTACACCTGGTATCTACAGCGTATACACAACTGTTTACAACCAATCCAACCAAACCTATGCAATGGATTCTGTTGAGCTCACTGTTGGCTCTTGTACGGCCTACTTCTATTGCATGATTCAAGTCGATTGCAACAACGATGGCACCATAGATTCTCAAATCAATGCGCCTGTGCCTGTTACCCTTACAAATGGAACCAATACTTATGTCGACACCCTCCAAAACAACATGTTTATGTTGCCAAATGTTTGGGCCGGCAACTACACACTTGCTATCGACCCAACTTGGCTTGCTGCCAATAATTACGTCATAGGCAATATCATCCCGAGCCCAACAGTAACGGTGGGTTCAGGAATTACAACCACACTCATTACACTTCATTGTGCTTCGCAAACCACCATGCTTTGTGCAAATGGCCAAGTTTATTGCGACGCCAATGACAATGGCGTCTTAGACAACGGCGAAACACCAATTGCTAATGCACCTATTTCTGTAAACGGGACCGTAGTTTATTCCAATGCCAATGGCTTCTACAACATCAGTTATTCTGGCAATATCGGCGATACCGCTGAACTCTCCATCAGCTCTAATTGGTTGACGCAAAATGGTTATTTGATCTTGAACAATAATGGCAGCAACCTCAATTACATCATCGGAACGCCTTGCAATAGCGGTGTTCCAGTTGCGAATGTCAATTTTCCACTCGCTTGCGGAGGAACAGTTTCGCCAACACTTTGCTATTCAGGCTATGTATTCTGCGATGCCAATGCAAACGGCGTCATGAATGCCGGCGAACTGCCCTTGACTTATGCACCAGTAACGCTTTACAACAATACCTCCACTAATAGCTCAGTTACGGTTTACACCGATTCTACGGGCTACTTTAGCTACTGCGGCCAATACAGCACCAGCACTTACCTCTTTGCAACAATTAGCCAAAACTGGTTAATTTACAACGGCTACAACCCAACCGTAGGTGTTATTACGCTCATTGGTAGCACGTCTGCAACAGCCAACACAGGTTATTTAGCTGTGAATTGCGGTGGCACATCAACTTGTTCTGATGTTTGGACTACAGTCAGCCCTTGGATTGGCTACTATCAAAATAGTACTGCCTACATCAAACTCAATTGGGGAAGCTACGGACCAAGTGCAGTTGGAACCTACACACTCAGCTTTACGTATCCTGCAGGCGTAAGCCCAATACTTTCCTCGATCCAAAATTCAAACTACACGATATCAGGCAATACCATTACTTGGAATTTGACCAACAACGCTACGAGCTTTACCACGTATGATGTCATTCAATTTAGTGTACCAGGTGGACTGATCAATGGTGCGCAACATTTCTATAACTCTACAATTGCGCCAACTGGTTCTGTTAACGACTGCGGCACCTACAACAACAACGGTTCTTTACTTCAAATCTTGGGCAATGCCTATGACCCCAACGACAAAAATGCAAGTACCGATTACATGAATGAGAATTACCCTTTGGGTTATTTGGACGCATTCATAGATGACGCACTCACTTATACCATTCGCTTTCAGAACACAGGTACTGCACCTGCACAAAATGTATTTATCATCGATACCTTGAGCACTCTACTCGTCCAATCTAGTAGAGTGCACAAAATGTATTTATCATCGATACCTTGAGCAATATACTAGATTGGACGAGTTT
>CANHBA010000074.1 GCA_947458985.1 Flavobacteriales bacterium | reverse complement strand
CTGGCCTCTGTATTTAGTACCTGCAACTAAAGAAGCGAGGTCTAGCGACACAATGCGTTTGTTAAAAAGAATGCGCGACACTTTGCGCTGCACAATGCGCAAGGCCAAACCTTCGGCAATTGCTGACTTACCAACACCTGGCTCCCCGATTAAAATAGGATTGTTCTTCTTGCGGCGCGACAAAATTTGACTCACACGTTCGATTTCTTTTTCTCGGCCTACAATTGGATCGAGACGACCTAACTCAGCCATTTTGGTGAGGTCGCGACCGAAGTTGTCGAGGACCGGCGTTTTGGATTTAGGATCTGCGCTTTTGCGCTGTGCTTGACCGAAGTTTTCTTCGCCTTCTTCTTGGCCTGAACCCGGAAATTCGGCGCGTGGTTGTTGTTTGTCTTGTAACATAAGTTCGTATTCTTCTCTGGCATTGGCGTACATGAGACCGTATTTATTGAGTACTTGGCACGCGACAGCGTCTTCGTAGCGCAAGATGGTCAGTAAAAGGTGTTCTGTGCCGATGATATTTTGTTTGAATTCTTTGGCTTCTAGGTAAGATTGTTTGATGATGTTTTCAGCTTGTTTCAATAGTGGAACGTTGTGATTAACGAGCTCGCGGACGGCACTTTTGGCAAGGATTTTCTCGATTTCGTCTTTGAGTTGAACTAAATCGATGTTGAATTCTTTGAGGATGCGTATGGCAGTGCCTTCGTTGAGGCGAATAAGACCCAACAATAAATGCTCTGCACCGAGAAACTCATTAGACAAGCGCACAGCTTCATCTCGGCTGTAGTTGATCATGTCTTTGACGCGTGGAGAAAATTTAGCTTCCATTATTTACGATTGCTTGTTACAAATATAACTTTTATCTCTGCATGGTGTCCGGTTTTATTCACAATTTATCGACGCATTTTGTTAGTAAAAAATAGGAAAGACAAGCCGCGGGGGGCTTCAATTTATTAATTTTGGTACGCTAATTAATTTAACGCATAGACTAACTCAAAAATATGGCTGAAGGCGAAAAAATCATTCAGATCAACATCGAAGATGAAATGAAATCAGCATACATCGATTATTCGATGTCTGTAATTGTCTCACGTGCACTCCCCGACGTACGCGACGGCTTCAAACCCGTACACCGCAGGGTGCTTTACGGGATGCAAGATCTCGGTGTATTCTCCAATCGTCCACACAAGAAATCTGCAAGAATTGTCGGTGAAGTACTCGGTAAGTATCACCCACACGGCGACAGCTCCGTATACGACACCATGGTGCGTATGGCCCAGCCTTGGTCTTTGCGTTATCCACTTGTCGACGGCCAAGGAAACTTTGGTTCTGTAGATGGCGACAGCCCAGCTGCCATGCGTTACACCGAAGCACGTTTGCGCAAAATTGCCGAAGAAATGCTCGACGACCTCGAGAAAGAAACCGTCGATTTCCGCCCTAACTTCGACGACTCCCTTCAAGAGCCAAGTGTTTTACCAACCAAAATCCCGAACCTTTTGGTCAACGGAGCTGCTGGTATCGCAGTTGGTATGGCCACCAATATGGCCCCTCACAACCTCACCGAAGTTGTAGACGGCACCATCGCTTACATCGAAAACCGCGACATCACTCCAGAAGAATTACTCAATTATATCAAAGCACCAGATTTCCCTACAGGTGGTATCATTTACGGCTACGAAGGCGTACGCGATGCTTTTCTTACTGGTCGTGGCCGTGTCGTGATCCGCGGAAAAGCTGAAATCGAAGAAGAAAACGGACGCGAACAAATCATCGTTACCGAAATCCCTTATCAGGTCAACAAAGCCGAAATGATCAAAAAAATCGCTGACTTAGTCAACGACAAAAAGATCGAAGGTATTTCCGACTTGCGCGATGAATCTGACCGCAACGGTATGCGCATTGTGTTTGAAATCAAACGCGACGCCATCGCCAATGTTGTCCTCAACAAACTTTATAAGTTTACCCAACTTCAAACATCCTTCTCTGTCAACAACATTTGTTTGGTAGATGGCCGTCCACGCCTCTTGAACGTGCGCGACCTCATCCAAGAATTTGTAGAGTTCCGCCACGAAGTCGTGATTCGCCGTACGCGCTACGACCTTCGCAAAGCTGAAGAGCGCGCCCACATCCTCGAAGGGCTCATCATTGCTTCAGACAACATCGACGAAGTCATTGAAATCATCAAAACCTCCTCGAGCCCTGACGACGCCCGCGACCGCTTGGCAACGCGTTTTGGCTTGTCAGACATCCAAACCCGCGCTATCGTAGATATGCGCTTGCGCCAACTCACCGGCCTAGAGCAAGACAAACTCCGCGCAGAATACGACGAGCTCATGAAGCTCATCGCCGACCTCAAAGACATCCTCGACAAAGAAGAGCGCCGCATGCAGATCATCAAAGATGAACTACTCGAAGTGCGCGCTAAATACGGCGACGAACGCCGCTCTTCCATCGAATACAGCGCAAGCGAAATGCGCATGGAAGACCTCATCGCCGACGAAGAAGTCGTTGTCACTATCTCACACGCTGGTTACATCAAGCGCACCAACCTAGCCGAATACAAAGTGCAAAACCGCGGCGGAATGGGCTCCAAAGGCTCCGCTACCCGCGACCAAGACTTCCTAGAGCACCTTTTTGTTGCCACCAACCACAACTACCTCCTCATCTTCACCGAAAAAGGACGTTGTTTCTGGATGCGTGTCTACGAAATTCCGGAAGGCAACAAAACCTCTAAAGGGCGCGCCATCCAAAACCTCATCAATATCCCTGGCGACGACAAAGTAAAAGCCTACGTCAAAGTCCTCGACCTCACCGACAAAGACTACGTTGAGAACAACTTCATCGTGATGTGCACCAAACAAGGTGTCATTAAGAAAACTTCACTCGAAGCTTATTCGCGTCCGCGCAGCAATGGTATCAACGCCATTGGCATCCGCGACAACGATGAATTACTCGAAGCAAAACTCACCAACGGTAGCAACGAAATCGTACTGGCAACGAGCGAAGGACGCGCCATTCGTTTCAACGAAGCCACTGTGCGCCCAATGGGTCGAAACGCCTCTGGAGTGCGCGGTGTCAGCCTCACCTCACCTACCGATGTCGTGATTGGCATGATCTGCGTTGAAGACATCTTCTCTACTATTTTAGTGGTGTCAGAAAAAGGCTATGGCAAACGCACCTTCCTCAACGACCCAGAAGACAAAGAACCAGTTTACCGCATCACCAACCGCGGTGGTAAAGGTGTCAAAACACTCAACATCACCGAAAAAACTGGCAAACTCCTTTCAATTCAAAATGTATTTGACGAAGACGACCTCATGATCATCACCAAATCTGGCGTCACGATCCGCATGCACATCGATACCATCCGCACCATGGGCCGCGCAGCTCAAGGCGTGAAACTCATCAACCTCAGATCTAACGCCGAAATCGCAGCTATTGCTCGCGTACCACGTGCAGAAGACGAAGACGAAACAGATGTAATTGAAGGTGCTGAAAATGGCACGGAAATTGAAAACAACGAAGCCCAAAGCGAATAAAATTTAAACCATGAAAAAACAACTCCTCCTAGCTGGTCTGAGTCTTGTCTTGAGCACAGCTACTTTTGCCCAAAAAAAGAACGTCACTGACGCCATCCTCTTGATGCGCAAATACAACCCAATGGGCGATGTCGCAGCCAACAAAAAAACAGTTACTGAAGCCAAAAACTTCATCGACCTCGCTGCTGCCAATGCTGAAACCGCCGAAGACCTCAAAATGCACCTTTACCGTGGCGAAATCTATTATTGCCTTAATGAAATTAGCAATATCGAGTCTGCTACCTCAGGTGCACCACAAGACGCTTCCACCATTAACGCCAATAAAGAGGTAGCTGTTGCCTCGTTTAAAAAGGTCCTCGACGATCCTAAAAAAGCCTGGACTACCGACGCACAAAGCTTCATCAATAGCCGTGTCGATTTCATGTTCAATCAAGGAATTGTCGCTTACAACGCTAAAAAATACGTCGATGCTGCCAATGCATTTATGGCCGCAAACGAAATCAAATCCTATTTAGGCGAAAGCTTCAAAGATGCAGAGGTCAACACTTCTTTAGCGGCCAATTACGCCGTTGAAGACTTCCTCGCAGCTAAAAAGTACGACGAAGCTTTAACTTTTGCGCAAGGGATTTCAGAAAAGATGCCACAAAACATCGATATCCTGATCAGTATCGTAAATATCAACTTGCAAAAAGGCGATGTTGCCGCTACCGAAACCTATATCAACAAAGCCCTTGCTCTTGATCCGCTCAACAAGCAACTTTATTATGTATTAGGTACCAGCTACATGGACAAAAAGGAAAACGATAAAGCAACTATTGCCCTCAAAAAAGCGATAGAAATCGACCCTTCTTACAACGAAGCACTTTACCAATTAGGCGCACATCTCTACAACCTCGCTGTTGAAAAGCGCAACGCTACAGTTGAGCTCGATTACAAAGACCCAAAAGCAGCGAAATTAGAAGCTGAAGCCATGGATCTTTTCAAGCAAGCTTTAGAGCCTTTAGAAAAATACGTTTCTCAAAACCCAGACGACAAAGCCATTCTCGACATCCTTTACAAAACCAACATGAAGTTAGGGAACATCGAAAAAGCAAAAGAATACAAAGCAAGATTAGATGCATTGAAAGGCTAAATCTGGTTTTCTTTAAATTGATCAAACTGCCCTCACATGAGGGCAGTTTTTTTTTAGCTCAATTGCACATTTTTATTAACTTTGGAATATGGAATTTGTACACCCAGAACGCTTATGGTTCCTTTTCTTTCTACTGATTCCAATCGTCATTCATCTTTTTCATTTTAGAAAACGCAAGACCCTCTATTTTTCGTCGTTGCGCTTCATTCAATTCCTTGAAAAAGAACAGCAAAGCACCAGAAAACTCAAGCACCTACTGGTCTTGATCTCCAGAATTTTAGCGCTTACCGCGCTCATCTTAGCCTTTGCGCAACCACAGATTAAAAATGGCGCGGGGCAACACAGCGGCAAACCGGCGTTGCTTATCTACCTTGACAACTCCTTCTCCATGAGTGCTATTGGCACTGAAGGAACCCTGCTGTCAGAAGGCCGCGAACTTGCCAAGCGCATGCTCCAAAAAATCGCCCCCGACACACGTGTACTCATTTGCAGCAATCAACTCAACCACTCCGAGCAGCGTTTTCAAACCAAAGCCGAGGCCTTGCGCTACATAGACAACCTCGATATTTACGCCCTTAGCCGCAGCCTCGACGACGTCATCACTTGGCAGCAAAGACAAATCAAAAAGCACCAAGAACAAAAAGAAAAACTAGGCCAAATCAGACAGGTCTTTATTTCCGATTTTCAGCAAACGCAAGGCAAGCTTACTGCTCAGAAGCCTCAAACGAACCAGGCATTCTTTGCGTATCAGCTCAAGGCACAGCAAAACCAAAACGCCTATATCGATAGCATTTGGTTTGCCAAACCAACACAGCACTACCAAACGGAGCAAATGCTCATGGTTCGGGTTCAGAATTTTGGCGATCAAGCTAAAAAACGCTTAGAGCTCAATGTTAAAATTGGCAAAATCAAGCGCACCATGTTCATGCAAATTGCCGCAAACGGCAGTCAGGTGGCCAGTTTCCCCTACAACGAGATCAATAAAGGCTACGTACTGGGGCAAGCACAAATCAACGACCAACAAATCCATTTTGACGACACCTGGCATTTCTCTTACGAAGTACCCGAACGCACCAATATTTACCTCATCGAGGAAGCCAATGCAAGTCCAAATGTCGCAAAAGCTTATGCCGTTGAGGAGCGCTATACCGTTCAAACTACCCAACCTGGCGAGGTGGCTTCCAATACACTTGCTGCAGCCGACCTCATTGTCCTGAACGGGCTCAACGACATTTCGAGCGGGTTACAAGACGAACTCATTACGGCGCACCAAAACGGACAGCGCATCCTCATCATTCCTGGCGAAGACATCTCCTTCAACGACTACAACCCTTTGTTGCGCGCACTTTCCCTTTCAGAATTAGGTGCAGTGCAGTCCAATGCACTTAATTTACAACGCATCAACGACGACGACCCCTTCTTCAGTGGTGTCTTCGAGAAAAAACAAGACCGCCTCAACGTTCCGTTGGTCAAAAAAGCCTACGCAGTTCAAAACCAAGCCCAAAGTAGCGCTACCCCACTGCTTATTACGCGTTCAGGACAAGCACTTTTTATGCGCGCCAATACAACTGCCTTTTTATGGACCACCGCATTGCAAGCCTCTTTTGGTAGTCTTGTCAATCAATCGCTCTTCCCTACTATCCTTTTGCGCTGCGCTGAATTTGCCAGCAAACGCTACCCTGAATATGCAATTCTCGGAAAAGATGCACAAATCAAAGTCAGAGCCAATTACGAAGACGAAACACCTTTGCGCCTCATCTCGTCAGAAACAGAATTTATTGCCCAATATGTAGGCAGCCCCAACAACCTTCGCATCCAAATTGGCGGCATGGCGGCTTTGGAAAGGCTCAAAGCTGGCATTTACGAACTCAAAGGATCAGAAACACTTGCGCAGTTGGCACTCAATTACAACCGCTCTGAATCTAAGCTCGAACTACTCACCGAAACATCACTTCTGGAATTACTAGAAGCGAACGGTATAAAAAATTGTAACTTTAACCAAATCAAAGAAGGGCAAAGCCTCAGTGATGTCGAACTCAAAGACACCAAAAGCTATTGGCGACTCTTTCTTATTTTGGGACTTATTTTTCTTTTGGCAGAACTTTCCTTGTTAAAATGGTGGAAATGAAAATTCAACTCAACAGCGCAACGATATACGACCCAACATCTAGTTGGCACCAACAAACCTGTGACCTTCTCATTACAGACGGCCTCATTACCGAAATTGGCGCCAAGCTGCAGCATCCTGATGCCTTGCAAGTAACAGCTGCTCAATTGTGTGTTACTCCCGGTTTTATCGACCTCAAAGCCGATTTCTGCGACCCCGGCTACGAGCACAAAGAAACCATTGTAAGTGGCCTAGACGCTGCCAGTGCTGGCGGTTATACCCGCGTTTATATCCAACCCAACACACAACCCGTCATTGACCACAAATCCTTGGCAAGCTATGTTTATCAACATGGCGCCAATAGCACCACCCAAATTGGTGTAAATGGCGCGCTATCTAAAGGAAACGCCGGCGAAGAACTCGCAGAAATGTACGAGCTCTTTCAAGGTGGCGCCAAGTTATTTACAGACGACACCCATAGCATTAGTGCGGGCTTATTGCACCGCGCTTTACTTTACACCAAAGACTTTGGTGGCCGCGTCTCTTTACTTGCGCGCAATGCCTCTTTGAGCGCTAAAGCTCAAGTAAACGAAGGCAGCGCCTCTACGCGCACTGGCCTTAAAGCCGACCCGCATGTCTCTGAACTCATTGAAATTGAGCGCAACATCCGTTTACTCGCCTACACAGGTGGCAAAATGCACCTCTCTGGCATCAGCACTGCAGAAGGTGTTGAACTCATCAGAGCTGCCAAAAAAGACGGCCTCGACCTCACTTCAGACGTTCACCTCATGAACCTTTGTTTTACTGAAGCCAAAATGCTAGGCTTCGACACCCGCTTCAAAGTTTTGCCAGTCCTCAGAACCCAAGCAGATCAAGATGCTCTTTGGGCAGGCGTTATAGACGGCACACTAGACACCATTGTCAGTGACCACCGCCCAGGCGACCCCGAAGAAAAAGAACTCGAATTCGACCTCGCTCATTTTGGTGCACCTCAATTGGAAACCGTTTTACCTGCATTACTTACCCACAAGCCTGAGGCACTTCAAGCTGTGTTGCGCGCTTTAACAACAGGCCCGCGAAAAGTCCTTGATTTACCGCAAGAGGCCATCGAAATTGGCGCCAAAGCAGAACTCACGCTTTTTGACCCGAGCATTCCTTACGCACCAAACATGCGCCCAGAACAATGGCGTTTCAGCCCTTTCCAAGAAGCAGCGCTGCACGGCCAAATTATTGGCATCATCCGAGGCAACCAAGCTTCAATAGCCCAATCCTAATGTCTAAGCGCTCCTTTTTAAGAGAATTCTTCAAAGCCAACCGCATGGTAGGTTCTGTCATCCCCAGCTCCCGGTTTTTGAGCAAAAAAATGCTGCAACCCATCCATTTTGAACAAGCCAAAGTCATTGTTGAATTAGGGCCGGGCACGGGTGTTTTTACCAAAGAGCTCCTTTCCAAAATGTCGGCCAACTGCCATTTGGTCGTCATTGAACTCAACGATGCCTTCTTTCATGACTTACAGCAGAAGTTTCAGCATCCCAACCTCCACCTCGTGCATGGTTCAGCCGGCGACCTCACCACAATTCTTCAAGGTTTCAATCTTGCTAAAGCAGACTACATCTTGTCCTCCTTGCCTTTATCTAACTTCCCGGCAGCACTAAGAAATTCTATTTTAGAAGCCATCAAAGGAAATCTAGTTGCAGAAGGTAAACTCATTCAATTTCAATATACCAGAGGGCTTAAAAAACTCTACGGCGCACATTTCAAGCAGGTTCATATCGATTATACCGCACTGAATTTCCCGCCTGCCTTCGTTTACACTTGCACCAATAGCTGATTTCTTTTGCGTATCTTTGCGCAAAAATTTACAGCATGCTTTCGGTATCCAACCTCTCTTTACAATTCGGTAAACGCGTACTTTTCGACGAAGTCAACGTTAAATTTGTCAATGGCAACTGCTATGGTGTCATTGGTGCCAATGGTGCCGGCAAGTCTACCTTCCTCAAGATCTTAACGGGTGAACAAGACCCCACAACTGGCCGCGTAGACCTCGAACCAGGCAAGCGCATGGCTGTGCTCAAGCAAAACCACTTTGAATTCGACCAAATCCAGGTCCTACAGACCGTCATTATGGGGCATAAACGCCTCTATGAAATCATGGTCGAAAAAGACGCCCTTTATGCCAAAGAAGATTTTTCAGACGCCGATGGCATGAAAACCGCCGAACTTGAGGGTGAATTTGCCGATTTAGAAGGCTGGAACGCAGAAACCGATGCCGCTACCTTACTCAGCAACCTCGGTATAGACGAATCCAAGCACTACATGCTCATGGAAGATCTTTCCAATGACCTCAAAGTACGTGTGCTATTAGCACAAGCGCTTTTTGGCAACCCCGACGTTCTCATTTTGGATGAGCCTACCAACGACCTCGACCTCAAAACCATTTCTTGGCTAGAAGACTTCCTTCTTGACTTCCGCAACACCGTCATTGTAGTTTCCCACGACCGTCACTTCTTGGATACCGTTTGTACACACATCTGCGACATCGACTTCAGCAAGCTCAATATGTTTACGGGTAACTATACCTTTTGGTATCAGTCTTCTCAGCTTGCTTCGCGCCAGCGCGCCGACAAAAACAAAAAAGCTGAAGAAAAGAAGAAAGAGCTCATGGAGTTTATTTCTCGCTTCTCTGCCAATGCCGCTAAATCCAAACAAGCCACTAGCCGACGCAAAATGCTCGACAACCTCGACCTCGAAGAAATCAAGCCTTCTTCGCGTCGCTACCCTGGCATTACCTTTCACCAAGAGAGAGATGCCGGAAATCAAATTTTAGGCATTGAAAACCTCAGTAAAACAAGCGATGGCAAAACGCTCTTCAAAGACCTCTATTTAACGGTCAACAAAGGCGACAAAATTGCCTTCATCTCCCGAGACTCCGTTGCCCTTACTCATTTCTTCGAAATTTTAGCTGGCAACCTCAAAGCCGACACCGGTGAAATCACGTTGGGGACTACCATTACAACCGCTTATCTTCCCAACGATAACCACCATTATTTTGAAGCCAAACTGAGCCTCATCGATTGGTTGCGCCAATATGCCCTCACGGACGAAGAACGCGAAGAAGTCTACTTGCGCACCTTCTTAGGCCGCATGCTTTTTACAGGTGAAGAAGCTATGAAAATGGCATTTGTACTTTCAGGAGGAGAAAAAGTCCGTTGTATGCTCTCCAAAATGATGCTAGCCAAAGGAAACCTGCTACTCATGGATGAGCCAACCAACCACCTCGACCTCGAATCCATTACAGCGCTCAACAACGCCATGCAAGAATTCCAGGGCACGCTTTTGTTTACTTCCCATGACCACGAATTGGTAAGTACCGTAGCCAACCGCATCATCGAACTTACGCCTAACGGAATCATCGACAAAATGATGCCTTACGACGACTACCTTGCCGACGACAAAATTGCGCAACTACAAGCAGAACTTTATGCCTAAAACCATGGTGCGCTATCAAGTCCATTGCGAACAAGCACAGCAACGCTATATTCAGTTCAGTGCCGTTTT
>CANHBA010000073.1 GCA_947458985.1 Flavobacteriales bacterium | reverse complement strand
GGGGCTCTGATGGATCAACTGAAAACCGGCTTTTTGCAGCCGCTCTAGCTCCGCTTCGATATCTTCTACCTCGAAGGCCACATGATGAAACCCCGGGCCATTTTTAGCTACAAACTTGGCAATAGGAGAGTCTGGCTTACTGGCTTCTAACAATTCAATTTTGGATTCGCCAACCTGAAAAAATGCGGTTTTGACACCTTCAGATACAACAGCTTCTTGTTTGTAACAGGAGGTATTGAGCAATGCTTCGTAGAGTGGAATGGCTGTTTCTAGATTTTCTACTGCGATACCAAGGTGTTCTATGCGCTTCATTTAGTTTTCAATTTTGATGAATTTTTCTGACTTGTTGTCGTAATTGATAAAGTACACACCACTTACAATGTTTTTACAGTCTACCGAAGAACCGAATCCTGTTTTGAGCAGATTGCCATAGGCATCGTAGATCTCGTATTTGGTTTTGACGACTTGATTTTTGGATCTAAAAGTAAGTGTGGAGTGTACCTTTGTTGGGCTAAATGAAACTGGGGCAATTGTAGAGGTAAAGCTCGTGCTCTTTGAAATCCTGGGCTTTCCTGAGCTATCGGTTTGGCTAATTCTAACTGTATTTTTGCCCGAATGTGGCGTCAGTTGAAACTGATAATTGTTGGGGCCTTTGGTTCCTTTTCCTTTGACTTGGCCAACTTCTACCCAGCGCCCCCATTTAAATTGCTCAATGCTGAAATCGAGTACGGCATGTTCGCTGGTGGTGGTCCAGCTAAGGCTGCCATCTTTTTGCGCACTAATTTGTGTGCATTCAAAAGTGCTTTTTGGCAATAATATACTCGGGTTTAAAAAGCGGGGCTCGCAACCAGCGGCGTGTTCAAGTACCACAAAAACTTCATCTCCCTTTTTCAAATGAAATAAGTGAAAGTCAATTTCAAAATGGGATGTTTGAATAACGGCGGGTAGAATTTCGCCATTGACCAGCACTTTGCTGATGCAGAAGCCAAAACCGTCGGCCATTGGGGGGTTGTTGACGATTAAGTTCTTTTCTTGATAGGTGCCTTCGAGTGAAAGCAACTGTACTTGGGCGAAAAGCGCGGAAAAATGAAAAATAAGTAGTAAAAAAAGTATCCGAAAGCGCATAAAGAAGCTTTTTATACAAATATAACATGAATCAAGTGCTTTCGATTAATTTTGTGTCATGCTGAACTCAAACTACGACTTTATCAAAGCGCTACACCTTATATTTATGGTGAGTTGGTTTGCGGGTTTGTTTTATATGGTGCGCTTGTTCATTTATTTTAGAGAAGCTACTGATAAAGCTGAACCTGAAAAAGGAATCCTACAAAAACAGTTTGTCATCATGATGCAGCGTTTGTGGTGGATCATCACCACTCCAGCAATGGTGCTTACTGTAGTTTTTGGCGTTTGGATGCTCGCCTTGAATCCGACATATTTGCTGCACGCACCTTGGATGCACCTCAAACTGAGTTTCGTGGTTTTGCTCTTGATATATCACTTTTACTCTCAAAAATTGTTGCGCAATTGTGAAAACGACGCCTTGCTTTGGAGCTCAGCCCAACTGCGCATTTGGAATGAAGTAGCCACCTTGTTTTTGGTGAGCATCATCTTTATTGTTGTACTGAAGGGCCAACTCAGTTGGATATCCGGAACTATTGGTTTTTTTGGCGTCGGCATTCTTTTGATGTTAGGCATCAAACTGTACAAGAAATTGCGCAAAACTCAAGCCTGAATTGTTCAAAAATTAAATTGTTTCTTTAGAAAGTTTGACTACCTTTGCAAAAATTTTTTCGCAAACACGCAAAAACACATTCTAATGCAGCAGGCAGGCAAGTTTTCTTCACTTTTGCAAATCTTCGTTTTCGCATTGTCATTCTTTGTATTTCAACCTTTTGCGCACGCATCAGAAGAAGAAAACTTCAACGTTGGCGAAATGATCATGCACCACATCAAAGATGCGCATGAGTGGCACATTGCAGGCCCAGAACACGGCGGAACCAGCATTTATCTTCCAATTATCCTTCACGACAACGGTTTCAAAACGTTTAGTTCGAAATATTTTTACCACGGAAAAGAAGTAGAAGTACTTGGTAAAGACAGCGTTATCTATCATTACATGGCAGGTGTTGGCCCGGCAAAAGGTTACGCACTTTACCACGAAGAAATCTACATTCTGAATAAAGAAGGTCAATTACATTTTGTTGGCGAGCATCCGCACAACGCAAGCCCTACAGACCTTTCTGTCACTAAAAACGTAGCTTCTTTACTTTTTGGTTCTTTGCTCATTTTACTCATCATGTTTGCAGTGGCGCGTTTTTACCGCAAGAACGGCGCAGTTGCACCCAAAGGTATTGCCAAGTTCTTGGAGCCAATTATTGTAATGGTCCGCGACGACATCGCCAAAGCAAACATCGACAAACACAAATACCACAAATACGTACCTTATTTGTTGACCATCTTCTTCTTTATTTGGATCAACAATATGTTGGGTCTTATTCCAATTATACCTGGTGGAGCTAACCTTACCGGAAACATCACCATTACACTTTTCTTGGCGTTTTGTACACTTTTGGTTACCGTATTTTCAGGCAACAAAAACTATTGGGGTCATATCTTCTGGATGCCTGGCATTCCAGTACCCATGAAAATCTTCATGATTCCAATTGAATTAATTGGCATCCTCACTAAGCCATTTGCACTCATGATTCGTTTATTTGCGAACATCACTGCGGGGCACATTATCGTATTAGCTTTGATTTCCATCATCTTTATCAACAAAAATATCGCTTGGGCAGGTTTGTCTGTGCCGATGGCTTTGTTTATCTCGGTGCTTGAAATCCTCGTGGCTTTCTTACAAGGCTTCCTCTTTGCAATGCTTTCTGCATTGTTTATTGGGGCTGCCGTTGAAGAAGCGCACCATTAATTAGTAACCTTTTAAATTATATACAATGACAGGAATGTTTGGTAGTATTGCAGCAATCGGAGCTGGTTTGGCAGTTTTAGGCGCAGGTCTTGGAATCGGTCGTATCGGTGGTTCTGCAGTAGAAGGTATTGCGCGCAACCCAGAAGCAGCTGGTAAAATTCAAACAGCGATGATCATCGCAGCGGCACTTATCGAAGGTGTTGCATTGTTTGGAGTCGTAGTTGGTCTTCTTGGAGCAAAAGCGTAATTAAACTCAAAAGGAAACTGCAACGGTTGGTTGCGGTTTCCTTTTTTTAAAATTTAAAAACACAGAAAAATGGATTTGATATTACCTGATTTTGGTTTACTCGTTTGGACAGGCATCACATTTAGCCTTTTACTTTTCTTGTTGGCCAAATTTGCTTGGAAACCAATTTTAAATGCGGTCAATACCCGCGAGCAAAATATCTCAGAAGCCCTCGAACTCGCTGAAAAAACAAAAGCAGAAATGCAAGCGCTCAAAGCAGAGAACGACCAAATTTTAAAAGCTGCTCGCGCAGAACGCGATCAAATTTTAAAAGAGGCTAAAGAAGCCGCAAACCACATGGTAGAAGAAGCTAAAGGCAAAGCAAAAGACGAAGCTGCTAAAATTGTAGAGTCTGCTCGCCAAAACATCAACAGCGAAAAAGCTGCTGCAATGGCTGAAATCAAAAACCACGTAGCAAGTCTTTCATTAGAAATTGCTGAAAAAGTAGTTCGTCACGAACTCGGTTCTGACGACAAACAAAAAGCCCTTGCAACGCAACTTGCTGGCGAAATCAAAATGAACTAATCCATGAAGTCCAATAAAGCTGCTGTACGTTATGCCAAGGCTCTTTTAGAGTTGGCTACCGAGCACAATAAAGTGGAGCTCATCGAAGCAGACATCCTTCAACTCTTGAAAGTGTCTAATGAGGCGCATGATTTTCAAATTTTCTTGAATTCTCCACTCATCAACATCGATAAAAAGATTGCAGTTATCAAGCAAATCTTTCCTGACTTCAACCAAACCACCATTGATTTCCTATCCTTGGTAACCAACAATGGCCGCGAGACCGTCATGATCGACATCGCAAAACAATTCATTACGCAGCTGAAAGCACAGCGCGGAATTGTGCCCATTACAATTATCAGCGCCCAACAATTAGAAGAGAGCACCAAACAGTCTATTCTTTCTAAAATTTCAGCTGCCATCACCGGCAGTCCCGAAATTACCGAAGAAATCGACGCCAACTTAATTGGTGGATTCATTGTTCGCATGGGCGACCACCAAATAGATGCTTCAGTTGCAAGTCAACTTCAGCGCTTAAAACAACAATTCGTATAATCGTCAACAGACAAAAAAATAAGTACACATGGCAGATATTAAACCAGCAGAAGTTTCCGCAATATTGAGAGAACAACTCTCAGGTTTCCGCTCAGAAGCTGAATTGCAAGAAGTAGGAACGGTACTTCAGGTAGGAGATGGTATTGCACGCATTTACGGCATGAACGGCGTTCAATACGGCGAACTCATTGAATTCGATGGTGGCATGCAAGGAATTGCACTTAACCTCGAAGAAGACAACGTCGGAGCAGTATTGCTTGGCCGTTCTTCTAGCGTAAAAGAAGGTGACACCGTACGTCGTTTGGGTAAAATTGCATCAGTTAAAGTTGGTGATGGTATGGTGGGTCGTGTTGTAGACACACTCGGACAACCAATCGACGGTAAAGGACCAATCCAAGGCGAACTCTTCGAAATGCCAATCGAGCGCAAGGCGCCAGGCGTTATCTTCCGTCAGCCTGTAACAGAACCACTTCAAACGGGTATCAAAGCAGTAGATGCCATGATTCCAATTGGCCGTGGCCAACGCGAGCTCATCATCGGTGACCGCCAAACTGGTAAAACCACTGTTGCTATCGATGCAATCATCAACCAACGCGAATTTTACGATCGCGGCGAGCCTGTATACTGTATTTATGTTGCAATTGGCCAAAAAGGTTCAACTGTAGCAGGTATTGTGAAGAAATTAGAAGATGCTGGTGCAATGGCCTACACAACTGTAGTTGCGTCTAACGCATCAGATCCAGCTCCAATGCAGTTTTACGCACCAATGACCGGTGCTGCTGTCGGAGAATACTTCCGCGATTTAGGAAAGCCTGCACTCATCGTTTATGATGACCTTTCTAAGCAAGCAGTTGCTTACCGCGAGGTATCTCTACTCTTACGTCGTCCGCCAGGACGCGAAGCTTACCCTGGTGATGTATTCTACCTTCACTCTCGTTTGCTCGAGCGTGCTGCAAAAGTAATCGCCGACGACAACATCGCTAAGCAAATGAACGACCTACCTGCATCTTTGAAAGACAAAGTTCGTGGTGGTGGTTCACTTACTGCGCTTCCGATCATTGAAACGCAAGCTGGTGACGTCTCTGCTTATATCCCAACTAACGTGATCTCCATTACCGATGGTCAGATCTTCCTCGAATCCGATTTATTCAACTCTGGTATCCGTCCGGCTATCAACGTTGGTATCTCTGTATCACGTGTAGGAGGTTCTGCTCAAATTAAATCAATGAAGAAAGTTGCCGGTACCTTGAAGCTAGACCAAGCACAATACCGCGAACTCGAAGCATTTGCTAAATTTGGTTCTGACCTCGATGCAGCTACTAAAGCTGTCCTAGACAAAGGAGCACGTAACGTAGAAATCTTGAAGCAACGCGAAGGTGACCCATACCCAGTAGAAAAGCAAATTGCCATCATCTACGCAGGTGTGAAAGGTCTTATGCAACCAGTTCCGGTAGCTAAAATCAAAGAATTCGAGAAAGATTACCTTACTGTACTTGAGGCCAACCACGCAGATACACTTATTGCGCTCAAAGCAGGAAAATACACAGACGAAATCGAGGCCGTTTTGACAAAAACAGCCAAAGAAGTAGCTGCTAAATTTGCATAATTAAAGCCTTAATTTAGGATTAGAATGGCGAATCTAAAAGAAATACGTAACCGCATCAGTTCAGTTGGCTCCACCATGCAGATTACCTCTGCCATGAAGATGGTGTCTGCTGCCAAATTGAAACGCGCACAAGATGCCGTAACGCAAATGCGTCCTTATGCGGGCAAATTGCGCGAAATCCTCGAAAACTTAAGTGCTAGCCTAGACCTCTCTGAAAATGCTTACGCAGAACAACGCGAAGAAAACAAAATTCTGATTATCGGCATTACCTCTAACAGAGGTTTGTGCGGTGGTTTCAATAACAACATCATCAAGCGTGTTGGTGTTTTGATCGCCGAAGATTACGCTGGTAAAGACGTTTCTGTTTTCTGTGTGGGTAAAAAAATCAAAGATGTTTACAAGCGCACGCCAAACTTCTATACCAACGACAAGTTGGACAACATGGAAGATGTCTACGCTGACCTACGCTTTGAGGTAGTTGCCCAAATCGCAGAAGAAATCATGGCGCAATTCCTCAACAAGTCTTTCGATAAAGTTGTGTTGGTTTACAATCGTTTCATCAATGCGGCAACGCAAAACATCGAAACTGAACAATTTTTACCAATTGTTCCGACTGTAAGCGATTCAGAAGCTGGCGACTACATCTTTGAGCCTTCAAAAATGGATATCGTAGAAGATTTATTGCCAAAATCAATGAAGCTTCAACTTTACAAAGCCATCAGAGATTCATTTGCAGCTGAACACGGCGCGCGCATGACCGCCATGCACAAAGCCACAGACAACGCCAGTGAACTTCAGAAAAACCTCAAATTGAGCTACAATAAAGCGCGTCAGGCAGCCATTACCAACGAAATCCTCGAGATTGTTGGTGGTGCAGAAGCCCTCAACGGTTGATATTGTATCTTCATCATTCAAAAAAAGAGCGCTGATCCAGCGCTCTTTTTTTGTTTAAAGGATTTTGATAGAAGAAGAGAAAATTGAATTTGAATGCTTGTCTTGAATTCTGAATTCAACTTATTTCTTCAAATACTTTATGATTCGCTGGCTTTTAATCTTGGCTAATAACTCCAATTGAAGCGCTCTGCAATGCGCTGCTGCACATAGGCAAGAACTTCTTCATGTTTGACGTACGTTAATACATCTTCCATAAATGCTTGCAGAAGTAAGGTTTTGGCTGAAGCAGCACTCAAACCTCTTGCGCGCAGGTAGAACAACGCGTTTTCGTCTAGTTGGCCTGTGGTGGAGCCGTGTGAGCACTTGACGTCGTCGGCGTAAATCTCTAATTCAGGTTTGGAATTGACGCTGGCGTTTTCAGAAAGTAACACATTTGCATTGCTCTGATAAGCATTGGTTTTTTGGGCATCTTTGCGCACAAATACTTTACCATTAAAAACGGCTGTCGCCTTATCTCCGGCTACACCTTTGTAGGTTTCAAAGGATTCACAGTTGGCTACTTGGTGGTCAATGGTGGTGTAGTTGGCCACGTGTTGCTCTTCTTTGAGCCAATAAGCGCCGTTGAGATATGTTTGGGCGTGTTCGCCTTGTACGGCAACCATGGTGTCGTTGCGGACAAAACTCCCGTCTAAAGTGAGGGTGTTGATTTCAAAGTGAGATTTTGCTGCTTGTTGTGCGCGGTCTTCATTGAAATCAAAATGATTTTGAGCTGTATCTTGAAGTTTAAAAATCTTGATGCGAGCGTCTTGCGCAATTTCGTATTGAAAATGTGTATGCGAAAAACTGGTCGTTTGCTCTTGTTGTTTGGAAACGAAATAAACAGTCGCTTCTGAATTGGCTCCAAAGTTGAAATGGTGGCGGTAAAAGTACTTGCCTCCGCTATTTGCTTGAACAATTTGAATCGGTTTGTCTAAAGTGCAGTTTTTTGCAAGTGCTATGCTGACACCGTTTTGTGCATGAAGGATATTTAGCGCACCAAATATGTCATAAAAACTGGCTTCGTGGAAAGTTCCGGAAACTTGTGTGTTCAGGTTGATTTCTAAACCAACAGGCAAGTTTTGAGGAATTGTAATTTGATCGTTGTTGACGTAAATGGTATATGCATCAGTCAAAATACAGTGTTGCTCTAATTGGGCAGCATCCAGCTGATGAGCGGCACTCAATTGGGCATTGGCTAACTTGGCGAGGCGGGTATACTTAAAGCGCTCTGCTTTCGTGGTCGGAAAATCTTGCCCCAGGAGATAAGCTTGAGCAGCCGCATGAAGAGACTGCGGCACTTGCAATTTGCTCGGGCCTAAATCGGCAACGAATTGCAGGAGTTTGTTGCTAATGAGCGTCTCCATCTTACAAGCTATCTTTGATCCAGTCGTAACCACGCTCTTCTAGTTCTAGGGCGAGTTCTTTTGGACCAGATTTGACAATTTTACCGTCGTAGAGTACATGAACGACATCTGGAACGATGTAGTCTAGTAAGCGCTGGTAATGGGTAATAACAACACATGCGTTTTCAGGGCTTTTGAGTGCATTTACACCCTGTGAAACGATGCGCAGTGCATCGATGTCCAATCCTGAGTCTGTTTCGTCGAGTACAGCTAATTTTGGCTCGAGCATGGCCATCTGAAAAATCTCGTTGCGTTTTTTCTCTCCACCTGAAAATCCTTCATTGACAGCTCTAGAGGCTAATTTGGCATCTAGCTCTACGAGTGCAGATTTTTCGCGAACGAGTGCCATAAAGTCTTTGGCAGAAATAGGGTCTTGCCCGTGATAGGCGCGTTTTTCGTTGAGTGCGGTTCTTAAGAAATTGACGTTACTTACACCTGGTATTTCTACCGGATATTGAAAAGCGAGAAAAAGTCCTTCTCGTGCGCGGTCTTCTGTAGCGAGTTCAAGGAGATCTTTGCCCAAGAAAGTAACGCTACCCGCTGTGATTTCGTAATCTTCTCTTCCGGCAAGCACAGAAGCGAGTGTGCTTTTACCTGCGCCGTTAGGCCCCATGATGGCATGTACTTCGCCTGCCTTTACTTCGAGATCAAGTCCTTTGAGAATTTCTTTCCCGTTAATGCTGGCGTGTAAGTTTTCTATTTTTATCATTTTGTCTGTGCTGATCTAATGTTCTAAATGTGCTGTTTATCCTACGCTGCCTTCCAAACTAATGGCTAGTAGTTTTTGTGCTTCTACCGCAAATTCCATAGGTAATTGGTTGAGAACTTCTTTGCAGTAACCATTGACAATAAGGCTGATGGCTTTTTCTTCGCTGATACCGCGCTGCATGCAATAAAAAAGTTGGTCTTCTCCAATTTTAGAGGTGGTGGCTTCGTGTTCAATTTTTGCAGTCGGATTCTTGCATTCGATATACGGAAAAGTATGTGCACCGCATTCGTCGGTCATCAAGAGAGAATCGCACTGCGAAAAATTGCGGGCATTTTGGGCGCCTTTATGGATCTGAACCAAACCTCTGTATGAGTTCTGCGATTTACCTGCGGAAATACCTTTGGAGATGATTGTTGATTTGGTGTTTTTGCCAAGATGCACCATTTTGGTTCCGGTGTCGGCTTGTTGGTAGTTGTTGGTGACGGCAACGGAGTAAAATTCACCCACTGAGTTGTCGCCTTTTAAGATACAAGAAGGGTATTTCCAGGTAACTGCCGAACCTGTTTCAACTTGCGTCCAGGAAATTTTGGCGTTGGCCTCACAAATACCGCGTTTGGTAACAAAATTGAAAACACCACCTTTTCCTTGTTTATCGCCAGGATACCAGTTTTGTACTGTGGAGTATTTGATCTCGGCATCGTTTAATGCAATTAGTTCTACCACAGCAGCGTGCAATTGGTTTTCGTCGCGTTGCGGTGCCGTACAACCTTCGAGATAGGAAACGTAGGCGCCTTCGTCGGCAACCACAAGGGTGCGTTCAAATTGGCCAGTGCCGCCCGCATTGATGCGGAAATAGGTTGAAAGTTCCATTGGGCAGCGCACTCCTTTTGGGATGTAGCAAAAAGAACCGTCGGTGAATACCGCGCCGTTGAGTGCAGCATAAAAATTATCTGTACTCGGAACAACAGTGCCCATATATTTTTGAACGAGTTCAGGGTGTTCTTGAACAGCATCTGAGAACGAACAAAAGATAATGCCGAGCTCACTGAGTTTTTCTTTAAATGAGGTTGCCACCGAAACGGAGTCCATGACGAAGTCAACTGCAACTCCGGTGAGGCGTTGTTGTTCTTCCATTGAAATCCCCAATTTTTTCATGGTTTCTTTCATTTCTGGATCGACGTCGTCCCAGGATTCGTATTTTTTGGTTTGTTTCGGAGCAGAATAGTAGGAGATAGCTTGAAAATCGGGCTTTTGATACTGCACATGTGCCCATTCGGGTTCTGTCATTTCTTGCCAGATAGCGAAAGCTTTGAGGCGGTAGTTAAGCAACCACTCAGGCTCGTTTTTCTTGAAGGAAATAAGGCGAATGATGTCTTCGTTTAGGCCAATAGGAACGGTGTCAGCCTCGATGTCAGTGACAAAACCAAATTT
>CANHBA010000072.1 GCA_947458985.1 Flavobacteriales bacterium | reverse complement strand
TAGGTGGTGTCGGCATCTAGCGGATTTTTATCCACGATAAAAGTTCCGTCTAGAGCTGTGTTCAAGCCGATTTTTACCTCGGAAGGTAATTTCCATTTATAGGTTTCTTTAATGAGAATAGGATCGTCTTTTTTGCCATTCAGGACGTAATCAATACTGTAAAACTGCCCAGAGAAAACTGCAAAAAGAACAAATAAAATGGAGCTGATGAAAATCACCAACCAAAAACGACTGAGTACCATAGGACGAATTTGCACATTTTCTTCGGGAAAGAGCTCATACAACAACAAAAAGTATGAACATATGTTATTGAATAGTTGTACTGCTGTACGCTAACTTTGCAAGAAAAACAAATGAAAACTGTATTCCACTCAGCCAATTCAAGAGGCCATGCCGATCACGGCTGGCTCAACGCCAAACACTCTTTTAGTTTTGCCTCGTGGTACAACCCTGAGCGCATTCATTTTGGCATGTTGCGCGTCCTTAACGACGACATCGTTGCGGGCGGAATGGGCTTTGGCAAGCATCCTCACGACAACATGGAAATCATTACTATTCCTTTGGCTGGTTCTATTCAACACGAAGACAGCATGGGTTTTAGCGAGGTCATTCGCGCCGGAGAAGTGCAAGTGATGTCTGCTGGTACAGGTATATACCACAGCGAATACAACCCGAGCCCAAACGAAGAACTCAACCTCTTTCAAATTTGGATTTTTCCGAATCAAAAGCAAGTAACCCCGCGCTATGCGCAACGCAAATACGAACTCCAAAACGCTGCATTTACAGCATTAGTGGGTCCTGAACACAGCGGAATTGCGACTTGGATCCATCAAGATGCGTGGCTGTCAATGGGTATTTTTGACACCGATGCTACCATTTCTTATGTTCTTCAAAATCCAAACAACGGTGCGTATATCATGCTCATTGAAGGTGCTATTCAAATCGGTGAACAAATCTTGCAGCAAAAAGACGCTATAGGAATTTCAGACACCTTACAAATCGACATCAGTATCCAACAAAAGGCCAAAATTCTTGTTATCGAAGTACCCATGAATTAGGGCGCAACATTTTTCCATTTACGACCTCAGACAACAACTCCAGCATGAACAACCAACTCATAGACGCATTACAGTGGCGTTATGCCACTAAAAAATACGACTCCTCATTTCAATTAGACCCAAAGGATAAAGAAACGCTCGAACAAGTACTGCAACTTACTCCAAGTAGTTATGGCCTGCAGCCCTTGCACTACATCTGGCTAGAAGACAAAGCACTGCTAGAAAAAACCAAAGCTTTGGCCTGGAATCAGCACCAAATTATAGATGCAGCAGCAGTTTTGGTACTTTGTACTAAAACCGAATTAACACCAGCATACCTCGATGCACACGCCGATCTCATGCGCGATACCCGCGGCATGCAAGAAGAACAAATCAAAGGCTTTAGGGCACACCTCCACGCCTCAGTGGGCAGCAAACCCGCTGAACAAATTCAGCTCTGGAACGACAAACAAGCTTATATCGCACTTGGGCAATTGCTCACGGCTTGCGCTATGCTCCAACTAGACGCTACCCCAATGGAGGGTTTTGATCCTATAGCTCTTGACGAACTTCTTCAACTCAAAGAGGAAGGACTGCACAGTGTGCTCATTTGCACCATTGGTCAGCGCGCTGCAGACGACCATTACCAGCACTTGCAAAAAGTCAGACATCCTAAAAATTCGCTGTTTACAACACGCTAACTGCACAATAATTCTTATATTTGAGGATGCGCTCCCTGCTCCTTCTGATTTCATTTGTTTGCGTCTCCTTGTTCCAAATTTCTTGGGCTGCGCCGCTCATGAGCCAGTCCGATCGCCAAGGTATCTATCAAATTCAAAACGAACTTTTGCGCACCAAAGGGGAGGTTTCAAAACAACTCCAAAACGCATACCCCATCTACAACATCAACGGGCGTTGGTATTTATCCATGTTAGGGCGCTGCAATGCACAATTCAAAGCCGAAGAGCTCGAGTGGCAACGCATTCTTTTTCAGAAGCCCATTGCCGGCTTGCTTTCTCTAAAAGTTCCGTTGCAAAAATTAGCTGCCTTGACACAGCTCAATGGTATCGACTACCTCGAAATCGCAGGGCGCATAAACCCTAACCTCGACAAAGCCGTCAAAGACCTCCACGCCGACTCCGTACATGCAGGCATAGGTCTGCCCCAAGGTTATGCCGGTAAAGACGTCTTCATTGGCGTCACCGACTGGGGTTTTGACTACACCCACCCCGTTTTCTACGATACCCTCCAACAACAACACCGCATCTACGCCGCCTGGGACCAATTCAAAACCAGTGGGCCAGCACCAAATGGCTTTAACTACGGCACCGAATACGCCGACACCCCAAGTTTGCTTGCAGCTGGCTCAGACACCTCCAACATTTACAACTACGGCACGCATGGTACACACGTTGCAGGCATTGCAGGTGGCGCTGGTGCAACAACAGCTTACCGCGGCGTGGCTTATGAAGCGCAGTTTTTATTTGTCACCTTTTTGGTCGACGAAGGTGCGGTGCTAGACGCTTGGCAATGGATGTACCAAAAAGCACTTGCAGCCGACAAACGCTTGGTCATCAACATGAGCTGGGGGCTGTATCATTTTGGCACCTTAGACGGCACTTCTCTACTCAGTCAAGCCATCACCGCATTTAGCAATCTAGGTGTGGTTTTTGTCAATTCAGGCGGTAACAACGGCAACGTCAATTTCCACCTCAAAAAAACCTTCAACAACGATGTTTTAAAGTCCAGAGTAGAATTCTACGACTACGCTGCCAACCCCAATATGTGGGGCCAAAGCATTCACGCTTGGGGCGAAGTCGGGCAAAGTTTTGCCAATGGCATCATCGTTACAAATAGCTCCAATGCTGCTTTGGCAGAAAGCCCTTTTTACAGCACCGCCACCACTACCACCTACATCGATACCTTCTTAGTCGTGAACCAAGACACCATTTGGTACAATATTTCGGCAGATGCCGCCCACCCACTCAATGGCAAACCACAAATGCGCTTGCGCGTCAAAAACACCAACACAAGTCTGCGCATCCAACTCAAATCGCAAGCCAATAGCGGCACCGTGCATTACTGGAACGTCACCGAACTAAGCACCGATGTCGGCAACTGGGGCATGGCCTTTTTAGCCGCGGGTACAGGCACCACCTCCGGCGACAACCAAAACGGTATTTCAGAACCCTCTTGCGCCGACGACGTCATTAGCGTTGCCGCCTATGCCACCCAATACGCCACAAGCTCAGGATCACTAGTGGGCGGCGCCCTCGCCTCTTTCTCGAGCAAAGGGCCGCGGTACGACGGCGCCATGAAACCAGATATCGCTGCGCCAGGTGTAGCTATTGCCTCGGCAATTTCTTCGTTCACCGACGGCACTTACACAAGTGTAGCCACCACTGATTTCAACAATACCACCTACCGTTTTGCTAAATTCTCAGGCACCTCAATGGCTTCGCCAATGGTAGCAGGCGTTGTAGCCCTTATGCTAGAGGCCAACCCTTACCTTTCTGCCGCTCAGGTAAAGGAAATCATCATGCAAACCGCCAGACAAGACAATAACACTGGATCCATCCCAAGCGGAGGCAGCCCACAATGGGGCGCAGGAAAAATCAATGCCTATGCCGCAGTCCAAATTGCTGTTCAAACCCTTGGTGTCTTAGAAAGCACACCTCTAATTGAGTGGTCAGTTTACCCCAATCCGGTTCAGCATTATTTGCACTTCACCATCGTAGAACTACCCGAATTCGCAGAAGTTATTGCCCTAGACGGCAAACGCTACTGGGTGGCCATCGAAAACGGCAAAATGACCGTTCAAGACCTCCCAACGGGCACTTACTACGTGCGTCTGCACCAGAACGGACGTGTGCAACAAGCGCCTTTCGTTAAAATCTAACTTGCCTTTACGCGGTTCACTATGCACATCCGACGCGCACAACTTCATGAATTACCTATTCTAGAAAGTTTGGCAAGGCAAATTTGGCCCAGCACCTATGCGCACATCATCAGCCAAGCCCAAATTGACTTCATGCTCGACTGGATGTACAGTACCAAAACACTTCAAAAACAATTAGAGGCTGGTCATGAGTTTTATATACTGAATACCGACGGCTTAGACAGCGGCTTTATGGCACTCGAATGGGTAGAATTCGAAGGTAAATCAGAACTTAAAATCAACAAATTATACGTACTTCCCTCCTTACAGGGAAAAGGAGCTGGCCGCGCTTTGGTCAACAAAGCCATCGAGCGAACCCAAGCAAATAAGACCAGCAGCATTTTTCTTCAGGTCAACAAAGCAAATGAAGCCAAAAACTTCTACCTCAAATTGGGCTTTGAAATCCGTGAAGAAGCCGTTTTTGACATCGGTAATGGCTTCATTATGGACGACTACATCATGGCGCTTGCGCTCTGAGTTTTTTGTATCTTCGTAAACCAAAATTTGACCCATGCTTAAAATTGACATGCACAGCCATATCTTACCTAAAACAATGCCCAATTGGACGCAAAAGTTTGGCTATGGCAAGTTCATCCATCTCGAACCCAATGCCGATGGCAGTGCCAACATGATGCAAGGCGGTCAGTTTTTTAGACGCATCGTCGAAAACTGCTGGGATGAACAGCTGCGCATAGACGAATACAAGCCCTACAACACGCAAGTACAAGTGGTGTGTACCATTCCCGTTATGTTTTCTTACTGGGCGAAAACCGCCGACGCACTCGAGTTGTCGAGGTTTCTCAACGACCACATTGCAGAACTCGTGCAACGCTACCCAAAAAACTACATTGGCTTGGCTACCATTCCAATGCAAGACACCGATGCTGCTATTTTAGAACTCGAACGCGCCAAGGCAATTGGCCATGTCGGCATACAAATTGGCTCGAATATCAACGATGAAAACCTCAGCGAGGAAAAGTTCTTTCCTATTTTTGAAGCCTGCGCACGCCTAGGTATGGCCGTCATGATCCATCCGTGGCAAATGATGGGATTTGACAGCATGAAAAAATACTGGCTCCCTTGGTTAGTAGGCATGCCTGCCGAAACCTCAAGAGCTGCTTGTTCACTTATTTTTGGAGGTGTATTGGAGCGCTTACCTGAGCTCAGGGTTTGTTTTTCGCATGCCGGCGGGTCCTTTTTACCCACTTTAGGCCGCATCGAGCACGGTTTCAATTGCCGCCCAGATTTAGTGGCTATTGACAACCCAAACAACCCGCGCACTTACCTTGGTAAATTCTGGGTGGATAGCATCACCCACGACATCGATGCCTTGGAATACATCCTCAAAATGCAGGGTTCTAAACGCGTTTGTTTGGGCAGCGACTATCCGTTTCCGCTCGGCGACCTCGAAATTGGGCAGTTCATAGAAGATAGCAAGCTGAGCGCTACCGTCAAAGAAGACATCTTTTGTAATGCCACCCTCGAATGGCTACAACTCGACAAGAGCTTGTTTATCTAGTTGCAAGAATTATTTATCTAGAAGCAAGAACTATCATCTTGTGAGTTAGTCAATGGCGTATTTCAAACGAATAGTAATACTCGCCGTTTTGCGGCGTGAGCTCGTGTTGTAGCTCCCTCCCCATTCGTAATCTTCAGAAGAATTTTCAGCTGTGATCTGAAAAACACCCATATCGGCATTCTTGAGTTTACCCAAGCTACCTCCGCCGTTTTCAGCAATTTTGCCCGCGCGCTCAAAGGCATCTTTAGTGGCAGCTTCAATCATTTTGAGTTTCAATTGCGCTAGTTTGGTGTAGTAATATTCTGGGGCTTCGGAATTGAGCTGTATGCCAGCATCGATGAGTTCTGAAACCAGACGCGAGGTGTGCTCCACAATATTTACTTTTTTCGAACTGACTTTCAGACTTTGACGCAAAGAATAGCCATCAAAAATGGTCTGAACAACATTGCCTTCGTCGTCGTAGATGCGAGACCAATCTTTACTGATGTCAGCGGCTTCAAACACCATATCATCTTCGGCTATACCTCTTGACTTTAGGTAAGATTTTACTTTTCTTACATCTGAATTGAGCTGCGCATAGGCATCTTTGAGTTCAAAACTCTTGCGAGAGAAGGAGGCACGCCAAACAATCAAATCTGAATCAAAGGATTCTTCGCCCAAACCAATTACGGAAACGGTGTCGTCTGGTTTTCCTTTGGAAAGATAAGACTTACCTAAAATGAGGCCGGTTATGATCACTGCTGCTGCAATGAGCATGGTGGCAAAATGTTGTTTGAAAATATTCATGTGTTTTTATTGGCGATTTCTAAACCAAGGTAGCACTAATTTGTTACAAAATTATGGAAACCAAAAAAATTGCCATCATTGGCGCCTCAAAAGGAATCGGTCTTGCACTTGCCCAACAATTAGCGGAGCTAGGCCATGAAGTATACGCTACTTACGCCAAAACTGCTCCAAGTCTGCAGCACCACAACATCACTTGGCAACAACTAGATGTGCTCGCCCCAACGCCACTTGAATGGCCAGAAATACTCGATGGTTTGGTCTACTGCCCAGGCACAATAGCCCTCAAACCCTTCAACCGTTTCAGCCCTACTGATTTTCAGACCGACTACCAACTCCAAGTTTTGGGAGCCATTCAAAGCATCCAAACAGCCCTACCCGCACTCAAAAAAAGCGTGCAAGCTTCCATCGTTCTTTTCTCCACGGTGGCGGTACAACAAGGTTTGCCTTTCCATAGCTTAGTTTCTGCATCAAAAGGAGCCATCGAAGGACTCACGCGTGCACTCGCAGCCGAACTCGCTCCAAAAATTCGCGTCAATGCCATTGCGCCGTCTTTAACCAATACACCTTTAGCTGAAAACTTACTCAATTCTGACGCCAAACGCGAAGCCAACGCAGCAAGGCATCCGCTCAAACGCGTTGGAGAAGCCGCCGACATTGCGCATATGGCAGCCTTCTTACTCAGTGACCAAGCCTCTTGGATCAGTGGGCAAATCCTGCATGTAGACGGTGGCATTTCAAGTTTGCGCGTATGATACCGCTGCGCAGTATAGACGAAATCTATGCGCAAATAGATCAGTTCGATCCGATACATTACGGTAAAACCAGAAACTATATTACTGGCGGGGTGAGCTACCTGTCACCCTATCTTTCGCGCGGGCTGCTCTCGGTTAGGGATGTCTATGAACGCCTTCTGCAGCGCGGTTTTAAATTGTATCAAATGGAAGCGTTTGTCATGGAACTATGCTGGAGAGAACACGCACAGCGCATTTGGCAGCACCACAACCCGCAAAACGAACTGCGCGCAGCCCAATTTTGGGTCAAAAACGACACCCAAATACCGCAAGAAATACTGCAGGCCAATACCGGCATTCAGGCCATTGATGAAGCTTTGCTTACACTGCAAACCACAGGCTACTTGCACAACCACCTGCGCATGTATTTGGCAGCGCTTGTGTGCAATCATTATGGCTGCCATTGGCGCACGGCTGCCAAATGGCTGTTTGCGCAACTTTGCGATGCCGACGCCGCAAGCAATCATTTGAGTTGGCAATGGGTCTGTGGCGCCAATGCACCTAAGGTTTATTATGCCAATCAAGATAACATCAACAAATATACTGGAAGTACGCAATTAGGCTCGGTATTAGATGTCTCCTATGAACAACTTCCTGAACTCAAATTGGACTGCACCTGGACCCAAGCGCAATATCCGTTCAAACCTACAACAACTCAAACAATTGACATAGATTCTAACTTGCCGACTTTCCTTTACACGCCGTATCACCTCGACCCTATCTGGAAAACGGAGCAACAAGGCAACCGCATTTTATTCTGGGACCTCGACCATTGGAAAGATTACCCTTTCACTGAAAAAGTATACAACTGGATCAATGAACTCGCCAATTTAAATATCCCTGATTTGCAAATAGTTGTTGGAACCTGGAGCACCCTTAGCCAACAAATCAATCCCGAACTCACCTTTAGCAAAGAACATCCGCTCACCGCCACATACGGCATACAAACCGATGAGCGGTCTTGGCTCTTGCCTGCATACACCGCGCAACCCGGCTCATTTTTCAACTTTTGGAAAAAAGTTCAAAAAAACCTTTAGTATGAAGCCTGAAATTGGGATTGTCTGGTTCAAACGAGATTTAAGACTTACTGACCACGCTCCGCTAGACGCAGCTGAACGCAGTGGTTTGCCGCTTCTTTATATTTGGCTAGTCGAACCAACAGAATTGGCCGCACCTGAAAACAGCCTGCGGCATTGGCAATTTCAATGGCAATCTATAGTACAAATCAATCAACTTCTCGAGCCCTTCGAACGGAAAATAACGGTTCTTTACGGCGAAGCTGAAGAAATATGGATGGTACTTATGGAACAATTTACCATAAGTCAGGTCTGGAGCTACCAAGAATCGGGGCAACCTCGAACCTTTGATCGAGATAAGTTAGTCAAGTTGTTATTGGTGAAAAATGGAGCACATTGGCAAGAATTTCAGCGCGACGGCATCATTCGCGGGCTCAAAAACCGCAAAAATTGGGACCGCGCTTGGTTTGGGTATGTCAACAGCCCGATCATTGAGAACACCTTTGAAAAAGGGAGAGCAGTGCAATGGGAACACCATTTTCAGCTTCCAGAAAGTCTATACAATCAAATTCAAGCTTACGGCCCTTTATTTCAGAAAGCAGGGCCAAAGTACGCTGAAAAATACTTAGCCGATTTTCTCCACAAACGCATCTTGGGATATCAAAGGGGGATCTCAAAACCTGCACTCAGTAGAAAAACATGTAGTCGGCTCTCCCCTTTTCTTGCCTGGGGAAATCTTTCGGTACGGCAAGTGGTAAGAGCCACCTCAGGCTACATGAACCAAGACCCAAAAAACAAGCCTAACTTCGAGGCCTTTTTGACACGCCTGCACTGGCATTGTCATTTTATTCAAAAATTTGAAACAGACTGTAGTTATGCTACAACCTGTATCAATAAAGCCTATGAAGGACTCGATTATCCAAAAAACGACACTTTTCTAGAAGCTTGGAAAACAGGAAATACAGGGTTCCCGCTTATTGATGCCAACATGCGCTGCGTGCGGCAAACTGGCTGGATCAACTTTCGCATGCGCGCCATGGTGGTTTCCTTTTTGTGTCATCACCTCATCCAAGATTGGAAAGACGGCGTGGCGCACCTCGCTCAGCAATTTTTAGATTTTGAACCCGGAATTCACTATCCTCAGTTTCAAATGCAAGCGGGCACAACGGGTGTCAATACCATTCGGGTTTACAATCCGATCCATAATAGCTACAAGCACGATGCAGAAGCAGCTTTCATCAAGCAATGGGTTCCTGAACTCGCTGAACTCCCGTTGTCTTTTATTCATGAACCATGGAAAATGACCGAAATGGATATGTCCATTTACGGCATCAAACTAGGACGAGATTACCCTTTACCAATTATTGACCCGAAAGACTCCAGAAAAGAGGAACGCAAATTTCTCTGGGACATCCGCAAAAGTGCGAAAGGGAAAAGCGAAGGCCAGAAAATTATTGAGACTTTAGTGCGACCCTCAAAATCGCGCCAAGAACCAAAACGCAAGCAGACCCAAGCCCAAAGAAACAAAGAGATTGAGTCCAACCAAGGCCAATTGCCCCTGTTGTAGGAGCTGATAATTCTCAAAGGAAAACGTACTGAACGTAGACAAACCTCCGCAGAAACCAACGACAAGCAACGGTTGAAGACTCGCCCATTTCGGATGGTCCTTGAATTGAAAAATAAGCAAGGCCAAAAGCAAGCAAGCCAAGAGATTACTCAGCAAAGTAGCCCAAGGAAAAATCGTTTTTTCAAGCGGGAAAACGCGCGACAACAACCAACGCAAGATACTACCCAAGCCGCCGCCAACAAAAACTAATATTACTGTTTTTAGTCCCATTTTTGAAGCAATTGAGCAAATAAATGTCTTCTGAATAACCAACCTATTGCCAGACCCAACAACGCACCACAAAGGACGTCTGAAGGAAAATGCACCCCCAAATAAACCCTACTATAAGCCACTAAAAAAACGTAAATACCCAGTGCGTAAATAGAATAGGTGTACTTTTTCAAGTAAGGAAATATAAATGCAAAAAGAGCAGCCAAATTAGCGGCGTGAGACGAGACAAAACCGTATTGTCCACCCAAATAAGGATTATTGGGGCCAATCATATAAAAATGCAAGTAGTGGTGTACAATTGGATCGTGTGAAGGGCGCAATCTTTCAAAATAATCTTTGAAGAGCTGGGTAGAAATCACGTCTGTCAAGGACACAACTACTAGCGCTAATAAAAATATCAGACTCGTTTTTTTCCAAGAAAACTGACTTTTGAGTAATAAAATAATGCAAAAGGCTAACGGAAAATTGATCAATTTAGATGAAAGTATCCACATGCATTGATCTAGCCAAGGCGCATTGAAGTGATTGATGCGCAATAGTAAACCGTTATCAATGCGCTGCAGAAATTCAATCATGGTTGAGGTGCTTCCAGATCAGGTCTTTGAGTTCCATAAGGCCTTGCTGAGCTACAGATGAAATGAACAAATGCGGAAGTGTAGGCAATTCTTTGGAAATAGCAGCTTTGAGTTCGTCGTCGAGCATGTCTGCCTTGGTGATGGCGAGCAAGCGCTCT
>CANHBA010000071.1 GCA_947458985.1 Flavobacteriales bacterium | reverse complement strand
TGAGTTCAATTTTATGCTCCGCGAGTACATGAAGTGGATCTAAACCAAATTGAGCAGTAAGGCGCTTGACCTCTTTTGGCGCTTTGACGCTGAGCATCAAGCGTTCATTTGAAGGATCTAAGGTTGTTTGGTAATATTCTAGGCCATGTGCTTGCTCTTTGAAACCTAAAAATTTGAGGTACGTTCTTTTCAGTAGTTGGAGCGCCAGGGCAGTACTTTGTGAGCTCAAGTCAAGAACGGTACCATTCGACTGCAGGGCTAAATGACGCAGCAAACCGCGATCGGCTAATTCACTACTGTTAATTGGGTAAATAGGTGCCTTACCCAGCTTATTGTCCAAACTACCTAAAGTCTGAAGTCCGTCTGTAAAAAGAAGAATCTCGTCGCCGGCAAACTGTCCAAAAGAAAGGCTTGCAAGCGAAGACGCGCCGTCGTACTGCAATTTTTTAAAAAGCGCAGCCATGCCCTTCACCTCCCCATTGACAATCTTCAAACGCTGACGGTCTAGCACCTGATGGGCAAAAAAGATGAGTTCCAGCTTTCCATTCTTGATCCATTTGAGGTAGTTTTCAAGCAAACTGAATTCTTGCTTTAGATCGGCGGCCGAGCGTGAACTAGAAGCATCCCAACAAACCGTAAGACACTTTGGTGCTTTTTTACGCGCATATTTTCTCGGTAAGGATAAATTGGTATTCAAGTATTGATACTCCCCTACCTGATCCACTTTCAAATCAGACTGCCCATTGAGTTTTTGTTGAAGCAAAACGTGCTCATTCAATGGTTTTTGTCTGCTTTGGATTTGTTTTAAAACATAAGGCTGGCCGTTGCGATATGCGATGGCTTTGAATTTGAAGTGCGCTAATACTTGAGTCGTCTTTAAAGGCAAGCGAAAATAAGCTGTTGTGGCATTTTGCTCTAGCACCGAACAAACCTCTATGCGAATTTTCTTTGGTGCATTTGGCAGCAAAGGAAAAACACGCATTTTAAAAACATTGCCTTCTACTTTTTCAAGTAATCCGGGATCTACACCCCGCCTTACAGTAGCTTCGTAGGCAATACGTGCCTGTTGTTTCTCTACGGCCACCGCCGGACGCAACTCACCGTTCACTTCTAATTCAAAACGGGTAATTGTTTGGTTGGGCTGTAATGGAAATTCAAATTCCGACTCTAAAATTCGATCATGTGTGTTCTCAAAAACGAGGTCGTAGCGCGTTCTAGCAAAACCATTCTCTAAGTAGGTAGTCATTTGCAAAGAAGTCAAGCGCACTTGTTCCTTTTCAGGACCTTTGATTTGAAGCGTTGGTATTTGAGACGGTGAGATCTTCTTTTTTCCCAATTCTTGTGGTGCAGTGCGATCGGTTATCAGTGCACGATAAGGATCTTTTTCCTGTTTTTGATGAGGGAGGATCGTTAACCAAACACCAGCTATCAGCACGCCCATAAAGAGCACAAGAACAAAGAATTTATTTTTCATAAGCGCATAAAAAACTACTAACGCAGAATAGACGTAAATCAAACAAAAAAGCCGCTCCTAGGAGCGGCTTTTTTTAAAATAGTTGAATTACTTAGGCGCGAAGACGCTTAGAGAAGTCAAGTAGGATTGGTGTGGCAACACATAAAGAAGAGTAAGTACCAATGAGTACACCAACCAATAAGGCAAACAAGAAGCCTTTGATGGCAGGGCCACCAAAAATGAACATGATCAAGACAACAACAAATAAGATCATTGAGGTATTGAAGGTTCTTGAAAGCGTTCTGTTCAAAGAGCTATTGATGATATCGCCGTGGTTGTCTTCTGGCTTGCTTTTACGTAGGTTCTCGCGGATACGGTCAAATACAATGACGGTGTCGTTCATGGAGTAACCGATTACTGTTAGAATAGCCGCGATAAACGCTTGGTTGACATCTAAAGTAAATGGTAAGTAACCGTGAAGCAAAGAGAAGATAGAGATCACGAAGAAAGCATCGTGAGCCAAACCAACAATTGCACCCAAAGAGTATTGCCAGTGTCCGAAACGGATGAGGATGTATGCAAAGATAGCTAACAAGGCAAGGGTGATGGCAATGGTAGAAGAGGTCCAGAGCTCGCTAGAGATAGATGCGGAGATGGCACGTGCCTCTAGTACTTCATAGTTGCCCATTTTGTCTTTACAAGCGTTCAGACCTTGTGCCAATTTGGCGTTTACTTCATCGGTTGCACCATCGTTGTTGAGCAAATAGTTGGTCACGATTTCAACGTTGAAATCATTGGATTTGGTTTTGAGGTCGATAGAAGAAGTCTCGCCGTTTTCCACAAATACTTTAGAAAGTTCTTTGCGGATAGACTCGATGTCTGCTTTCTTTTCGAATTTGACAGCAAATGTGCGACCACCTGTAAACTCAACACTTTGCTTTAGACCACGCGTGCTTAAAGAAATGACACCTGCAATGGTAACGACAATAGAGAATATGTAAAAGTATTTTCTTTTACCCATCCAGTCGAAATTGAAGTTTTGGAAAAGACCTTTAGAGTATTTGGTATTGAAACCTACTTCTTTGCCTTTTGACAACCAAGTATGGATGGCTAACTCAGCAATCACCATTGCAGAGAACATGGAAGTGAATATACCAATGATAAGAGTTGTTGCGAATGATTCGATTTCACCCGTACCAAAAATTTTGAGGATAATAGCCACGAGTAAGTGGGTTACGTTCGCATCGATGATAGAAGGAAGGGCTTTGCGGAAACCGGTGTTGATGGCGGTTTCGGTATCGGCTCCTAAGGCTTGTTCTTCGCGAACGCGCTCAAAGATAAGGATGTTGGCATCTACGGCCGTACCAATAGTAAGTACGATACCTGCAATACCAGCTAAGGTAAGCACCGCGCCAAAAGAAGCGAGAGAACCGAAGATAAATACAACGTTGACGATGAGTGCGATGTTGGCAGCCTGACCAGCTTTACCGTAATAGAACATCATGTAAAGAAGTACAGCAAGGAAAGCAACACCAAAAGAGATGAGACCTGCTTGTGAGTTTTCAGCACCAATGGTTGGTCCTACTTTTTGAAGATCTTTGATGACACAAGGAACAGGAAGTGCACCGCCATTGAGTAGACCTGCGAGGTCTTCTGCTTCTTGGAAGGTAAAGCTACCAGAGATTTGTGTGTTACCGTTGGTAATGGCGTTGATGACGCGTGGAGCGCTGTATACAACGCTATCCATGGAGATGGCAATGATGCGGTCTTTGTTTTCGGTGGTCATACGGCCCCATTCGTTGGCGCCTTCGTCTGTCATGGAAAGACTTACGATGATGCTACCGTCGGTTTGGTCGTAGTCAACTTTAGCGTTGTCTACGTGCTCGCCACGAACACGTGCTTTACCTGAATCAGGAATGCGGCATGCGTAGAGGAAATATGCTGTTTTCTTAGATTTGTTGTCAATGCTTTCAGGCTTTGCAGACCACATGAATTTGAGATCTTGTGGGAAGGCAGCTTGTACGTCTTTGCGACGTAGAATGGCGTCAACAGCCGCTTTTTCGTTGGCAGCAACATAACCCATGGCGTAGCCGCCAACAGGAACTACGAATTCAGCCAAGCTCTTTTTAGAGGCATTGGACATTGAATTTTGTGTATTCGTTGCCGCTGTTTGAACTGCAGTATCGGTAGTAACTCCGGTTGTATCTGCTAGTGTATCAGCTTCGAGTGCCAATTCATCGACTACGATTTCATTCGTTTTGCTCAGGCGTGCAGCCTCTTGCCATTGCATTTGAAGTTGCTCAGGCATGTATGTTTCGTAGAACTCGAGGTTAGCCGTAGAGCGAATTTTACGCGAAACGGTTTCTTCGTCTTGTACACCTGGAAGTTCGATGTAGAGTCGGTTGGTGGCGAGGTCGCGTTGGATATTTGGTTGTGCAACACCAAATTGGTTGATGCGACGTCCAATGATATCTTCGATGCCCTTCATGGAAGATGCAACGAGGTCGCGGAGGTAGTTTTCAACTTGTGCATCGGTCGTTTTGATACCGATAGACTCCCCTTTAATGACGTAGCTCAATGGCAAAGCACCATTTGCTTTTTTGTAGGCTTCTATGAAAGTTGCAATGAAGTCACCACCGTTTTTGTTGTATGTGGCAACAGCACGATTGAATGGCTTTGTAAATTTAGGGTCTGTAACGCTTTTGACGTGGCCACGGATGAGGTCTGGGTAGGAGATTTCTACCGTAACGCTCATTCCACCAACGAGGTCAAGACCAAAGGCCAATGACATTTTTTTCACTTGCGCAAAAGTAGAACCGAGCACAGGATAAACTGGCTTCTCGCCTTTCTCGCGGAGGATTTCGTTAATGAACGCTGCTTTGGCAAGTTCTACTGCTTCTGGGTCGTTGAAGTTGACCTCAGTACCGTTGGGAAGTGGAGCTATCCCACCGTTGTTCTTGGCTTCATCGCGAAGCATTTTCACTTTAAGATCTGCTTCTTTTGCTGCTTTGTTTTCAACGTTGCTTGCTACCCAAGTAAAAGAGAGCTGATAGACGCAAACCGCAGTAAGAAGAATGGACAAGAACCAAAAAAATCCTTTTAAACGCATTTCTTGAATATTTGAATTTGAATTAAGGTTGCAAATATAGGATTTTGGATCCTTAAATTCAAATAAAAAATCTAGGCTTCTTCTACTAAGTGAATCAGGCCTTTAGCAAAAGAAAGCCAAGCTTCGTCGAGATCGAGATTTAGCGCTGCCAAATGCGCGTTGCACTTTGAGATATCTCCCTGATTAAAAAGACTTTGCATGCGCTCAGCAAAGTATTCAGGCGCAGTGTTGTGCAATTCAAAGCCGTGTCCCTCCTGTTCCAAGCCTTCGGCCAATCCACCCACATTTGTGCATAAAACAGCGCGTTTTTGACTCAAAGCCATAGCGCGGATACCCGATTGGGTGGCACTCAGGTACGGCAAAACGACGATATCGGCAGCGGCAAAATAAGTATCCACTTCAGCGTCGGCAAGATAGCGATTCACGAATTTCCAATTTTGATTGGGTAAGGCATTTAAGGCCTCAATGTAATATTCTGCTGTTCCATAGACTTCGCCTGCGATCAGTAATTGATAGTTGTCGTCGAGTAAACTAAAGGCAGCAATGAGTTCAGAAAGCCCTTTGTAAGGTCTGATCAGGCCAAAAAAGAGGATGGTTTTTTTCTGCGGATCCAAACTGAGCGCTCCCCTAGCGTCCTCTTTTGAAATGGAGCCCGCTTCGCCTTCGTACGGCGGATGACCCAGCAAGGCTACTTTTGCATTGGGTTTGAGTTGCAAAACATCCTTTCTAACTGCCTCTGACAAAACTACAAAAGCATCGTAAGAGCGCAAGAAGATCCGGTTGAAAGCTGCATCAAAGAAACGTTTCTCGTGAGGAACTAAATTGTGAATAATCGCTACTTTTTGAGTGCGACGCGGCAAAAAGAGCGTCCAAAAAGCCATCATTGGCGCCATGAAGGTCATCCAGTAGCTAGTGATAAATACGGTTGGTTTTTCTTTGCGCAAACGTAAAGCAGAGCTCAGATAAGAAAAAGGATTGAAGGTGGAAACAATTCTTTCAAAGGGTTCATCAGTTGCATTTTGTTCAAATTGGCTACTTCCGGGAAACAAGAAATTGGGATACTGTTTGCGAAATGTAAACGACTTTACGTTCTTTGATTTGGACAAAGCGCGAAGCGTATGCGTACTGAACTTTGCAATTCCGCCTCGAAATGGTGGAAAGGCTGAAAAAAAAACCCATTTGTCGGCCGCTCTACTCATTGATTCGGGTCTAGATTTTGAGCTTTGCAACGCTCTAAAAACGCTTTGAGCTCTTTCTCGTTGAGCGCATAACCGTCGCGGTACATCACTTTTGATTTGATGCTGCCGGCCTTATCGTAGTAGGTCATCCAGCCGTGGGGTAAATCGCGTTGGTAATGCACTTTGGTCATGACCTGACCCGTATTGTAATATTCGGTCCACAAACCAATGCGTTCTCCTTGCTTATAGGTGCCTGTTTGTTTGGTTTTGCCGTTGTAAAAATATTCTTGAAAAGTGCCGTCGCGTTTGCCGTTGACAAAGTAAACCACCTTTTGCATTTGTAATTTTTGCTCGTTGTACTGCCCTTCTTTGAAGTAATAAATACACTTGCCGTGAAGTTGATCTAATTTGTAGTTTTCTGCACTGACGAGTTCGCCTGTTGCTGCATAGTTATACCAAAGCGAATCTTTTTTCTCTCCTTTGTAAAAACCGTCAGATAAAAGCTGACCATTTTCAAAAAAGAGCAACACCGACGTATTCCCGCCAGGTAAACCATGAACGAGCTCAGCTTTCTTTTGACCACTTTCAAAATTATAAATGAACTTACCTACCGGTTTGTCATTGAGAAAGGTGCCTTTGTATTGCAAGACAGCCGTGCCTGGGTAATTTTTCTGCCATGGCCCCTGCTTTCTTCCTTGCGCATCGGTTTTATTGACTTGTGCGCTCAATTGTGAAATACAATACAATGTGGCTAAAACCAGCGAGACGATTTTCATAGATACTGACTTAAATGTGCTAAATGCGCGATGCGCAAATCGGGGCTTTCTTTGACAAGTTCTTTGGACTCCACCAAGACCGTGTACATGCCTAAACGCTGTCCAAATTGAATGTCGGTATTGGTATCACCTACCATAACCGACTTCGAAAAGTCGATGGACGGGAACATTTCTTTAGCCTCAAGCGCCATTTGTGGCTGCGGCTTTCTGCGTGGAGGTAGTCCATTTTTGAATTCGGTGGCGACAAAGACATGATCGATGTACAAACCCGCTTTTTGTAATTGGTCACACATGTGTTGATGGATGACATCTAGGTCCTCTTGACGCAACAAACCTTTGGCAATACATTGTTGGTTGGTCACCACAATGATACGCTCAAAGGCAGACCCAATTTGTTGAGCATGCTCCAGTAAGCCTTCTGTAAAATGAAATGCCGACCATTCTAGCACATAATTGTCAAAAATACGTTTGTTGATGACGCCGTCGCGGTCCAAAAAAAGCGTCCAGCCGGGTCCTATTTGGGGAAAGTTTGTCATGCGCCGAGGCGGCTCGAGATTAAATAGTGGTTGCGCGTACTGGAGTTACGACCGATTAGCTCGGCAATGAAACCAGCCATAAAGAATTGAACACCAATGATCATGGCGACAAGTGCAACATAAAAATCTGAACGGGTAGCCAAGCGTTCGGCGGTGTGGTGAATCAGGAGTTTGTCTATACCCATATAGGCGAAAAGTCCAAAACCCAATAAAAACATAAAGACGCCAATTGCACCAAAGAAGTGCATGGGTTTTTTGCCAAATTTACCCATGAAAGCCACGGTCATGAGGTCGAGAGGGCCGTTGACAAAGCGGTTCAGGCCAAATTTGGTAACGCCATATTGTCTGGCACGGTGCACTACAACTTTTTCTCCAATTTTCTGATAACCCGCATATTTCGCAAGTGCTGGAATGTAGCGGTGCATGTCTCCGTAGAGTTCAATGCTCTTGACTACTTCCAATTTGTAGGCCTTCAAACCACAATTGAAATCGTGCAGATAAATACCTGTGATGCGCCTTGCGGCCCAATTATAGAGCTTGGTTGGAATCGTTTTTGAAATGGGGTCGTGACGCACTTTTTTCCAGCCAGAAACAACATCGAGGTCGTCTTGGGTGATCATGCGGTATAATTCGGGGATTTCGTCGGGTGAATCTTGTAAATCGGCATCCATGGTAATAACTACTGCACCATTTGCAACTTCAAAACCCACTTGCAAGGCTGCAGATTTGCCATAATTGCGCTGAAAGCGCAGGCCTTTTACGGCTTTGTTTTGTTGTTGCAATTCGGTAATAACCGCCCATGAGTTGTCTTTGCTGCCGTCGTCAATAAATAGGATTTCGTAGCTAAATTGCTGCGCTTCCATGACCTGAACTATCCAGTCGTGGAGCTCAGGCAAGGATTCTGCTTCGTTGTAGAGTGGTATGACGATCGAAAGTTGCATTGGCGTATTCTGAAAATCAAAGATACATTTTTATTGCCCTAATTTGACCCAAGAAAAGCGTTGCCCATTGATTTCGACGATATAGGCGCCATTTGGCAAGCATTGAGTATCAATTGAGGGCTGGGTTGGTGCAATTTGAGCAGTCAGGCATTTCTTTCCATCCAGTTGATAAACTTGCACATTTGTTTGCTTCGTGATTCCTCCTATGCATAGTTGGTCCTGCCCCGGATTTGGATACAGCACAATAGAAGGTGTCGTCAATGAGCTGTTCACTTCAAGTACGGGTTCATTACTGAGACTAAAATGATCAAAAGCTGCTTCGGTGATATTGAAATTGGGTGCGTAATCAGCAGTGCGGACAAACAATTGCATAGAGTTGGTGAACGGCAACAAGCCATTGAGCGCAAAACTTTTGTATTCCCAGGTCATGGCCTGCCCTTGCGGGGCAATGATTTCTTCGAGTACAACTTGGTCGAGGCCGTTGCTGAGCACAATTGAAAGGGTGTCGTCAAAATTACCCGGCCCGTGGTAACAATAAAAAGAGCGGGCATAATTGAGGTGTGGTGTCGGTAAACCCGTCAAATCAAAAATAGGTGATATCAAGGTAGTGAAACCGTTATCAACGTCGTTTTGATCGGTATTTGGCGTGGTGCCATTGCCGGTTACCATGGCGTTTAGACCGCAATCTAGTTGGCTGTCGTCGTCAAAAACAGTGGCGGTGGTGGGGTTCGGATTGGCTCTTTCCCAAGCACCCGTTTCTGCAGTGCCTATAACTGACCATCCAAAATCAAAAGTAAAGTCATCGTAGTAACCTTTTTTAAGATAAATCACTAACTCTTGGGTGCTGGCATCAATAAGCGGCGTCGAACATTGGGTTTGATAGCCCCATTTACCGACGACCACTTCATAAGTATCTTGATAAAAAAGGGTGAGATCCTCTTGCCCAAGGCCGTTTGTCAGGCCTTCATGTGTAATTTGAGGATGTGTCAGTTTTATTTGCGCATTGGAGATCGGTATGTTGGTACCTTCTTCCTTTACATTGATTTGAAGTTGAAAAGGTGGGATTGGTAATAAATTGAAATTGAGTGTTGTTGTTTGTCCTTCTGTTAAAGTAACCTGAACCGTTTGCGGATAATAGCCCGGCTTATTGACTTCTACAACATAAGTGCCGGTACTAGCTATTCCAGTTTTGTACACGCCTTGTGCGTTTGTTTTTTCGGTCATGGCTGCACCAAGGAGTTGAACACTCACTTGGTCGAGGACCTGACCACTCACTAAATCCTTGACAACACCAACCAAACTGGCCGCTGGTGCATAGTTGATTTGCAAGATAAAAAGCCCTTCTGTGATATCGGCCGCCACCGCTTTGTTAGAAGCAAAAAACGGATAAACGCCCCAGCAGCCGTCGAAACCTGGTGTTTGCCCAACGTAGGTGTCGAAACTGCCGAGCTTGATCAGATTAGAAGGGTCGTGGGCGTCGTGGACCACAATGCCGTCGCTGTAGTAACTCGTGATCAAATACGCATCTTTCACATGAACGTTGTGCGGAATAACCGAGGTGCCTTGCTGACTCTGAACATGGTCTGTTTCTTGGATTTGCTGTAAATTACTGATGTCGTAGGCTGCAATAAACGCACCTGAAATTTCGTCGGTGGTATAAACGGTTTGGCCATCGGCGCTTGGCCAAATGTTGTGGGTAAAAAAGTTGGGCGTAGATTGGGTGGCTAGCAATACCGGATTGCTGTGGTCGGAGACGTCAAGGATGCTAAAATAACCATCGTAAATATGACCTGTATAAAGTGTGTCGTTGCGCTCATAGCCGTCGTGTACGTAGGAAACGTCGTAGACACCAACCTCTGTGGGCTGCATCGGGTTGGCGTTCAGATCGAGGATAATAACGCCACCCTCGCCTCGGTTCGCTCCAAAAATGTAGGCATAACCGCTCTCAGACGTAAAACAAGTATGGGCGCTTTGCCATGGATTGGCCGCGGGGCCAGTGTAAAGTGTGGTTGGTAAATTGGTAGATTGTGGCAAAGGACTGAGGTCGATGATCAGCAGGCCGTCTTCGGCCTCGGTGGTGACATAAGCGTAGTTGCCAAACACACAGGGGTCGCGCCAGATAGATTCAGAACCTGCCAACCAAAACACTTCTTGAGGTTGTGCGCCATTGGTGATGTCCACGATGGAAGTCCCTTTTGAAGTACCTACAATTGCGTACTCGTTGCCGAGTTCATCGGTGTAGCCCCAGACATCGTTGAGGTTGGCACCGTGCAGTGCTTGGTAATCGATATGCGACAGCGAGTCAATAGAGAATTGGCCCCACAAAGAGAAATTGAAGATGCTGCAAAAGATAAAAACGATAAATTTCAAAAACCTCATCTTTATTGTCGGATATATTTTTGGGTATAAGTGCCGCTTTGGGTTTCAATTTGAATGAGGTAAGTTCCGGAAGGGTACTTGCTCATATCGATGAAACTTTCAGCAAAATCGGCAGTAGCTTTCATGTCTTCTTGATATAAGGCACGTCCCGTTAGGTCTAAAAGTTGTAGCCTTGCCCGCCCATTGATTTGCCCACTCAGTTCAATAGTGGTGAGACCTGCTCCAGGATTCGGATAAACAGAGATTTCTGGAACTTCTGCATATTCGGGCACATCTAGGGTAAAGCCTACCGTGAAGTCGTAGCGGTGGTAATG
>CANHBA010000070.1 GCA_947458985.1 Flavobacteriales bacterium | reverse complement strand
GGCTAGCGTAATGCTGTCCGAACAACCTGTGGTGTAGTTGTGGACCACCTGTTCAATCTGATAGGTGCCATAATTGGCATAAGCGTGGGAGGTGTTGCCTCCGTTGGGCAGGTCTAGCTGCGCGTTATTGAAATAGGTGTTGGGTGTGTTGTCGTTCCATTCGTAGTGCAGGGCAACGCTATCGCTGGGTTCGCCGTCTAGTGCGGTGTTCTGAAACTGAAACGTTACTGGCAGGCTGCTGGGGTTACACACAAGGGAGGTGTTTGGATTGAATTGCGCAATTGGTGCGAGCACATACAGCACCGAATCTTTTTCTAAAGTATCAATGCACCCTCTAAAATTGACATAAAGTGTGACGTCTACCCAGCCGGTGTCTTGCGAAAATTGGAAAGTGGGGTCGTCTTGAGAGCTAATGCCCTGTGTGAAATCCCATAAATAGGAGATTTCAGAGCTGTCGTAAGGAACCGAAATATAAAATTCAGATTCAAATTCGACGTCGGTGTTGGCGCAAGTAATGTTGGGGTCCCAGCTGAAGTCAATAGAATCGATGGATCCGACAGTGACGTATGGTGTTTTGATGATGGTGTCTTTACAGCCTGAAGCAGTGGTAATGATCAGTGACACGTCATATAGACCAACACCATAGGTTTGCGGCGGCGGAATTTGGCCGTTGAAGGTTTGGCCATTGCCAAAGCTCCACTGCCATGAGACAATCGGGTTGCTCGGCGTGTAAGATGTATCGATGAACTGTACCGTAAATGGCGCACAGCCGCCGGTGTCTACAGCAAAAAAACCGGCCTGAACAGGCGTGATCTCGATGTAGTCTTGCAGTGTTTTGGTTCCTGAACAGCCTGCGCTCGATGTAAAAGTGAGACTTACATCGTACAAGCCACTTAATTGATATAAATGGGCCGGAGGGTTGGCGCCGGTATAGGTTTGCCCATCGCCGAAATTCCATACGTAAGTACCGCTTAAGTTGGTTGTATTGAAAAATTGGATACTTCCTGGCGCACAATTGGCAGTTGGGTTGGCATAAAAGTTAGGAATGGTATTGGCTTGCACTACAATTTGTTGGCTGGTACTTGCCGAGCAACCAGAGTTGGTGTTTTGGGCAGTGAGGTTAACGGTGTAGGTGCCTGGCGAGTTATAGGTTACGCTTGGGTTTTCGGCGTTGCTCTGGCCAGCGCTGCCGAAGTTCCAGCTCCAGGCATTGGCGCCTGCAGTGGAGTTGTCTTGAAAAGCAATGGGCTGTCCAACACAACCCACAGCAGGCGCAGTAATGCCGGCTTGAAAGTTAGAAACCACAATTGCTTGTGTTTGGCTGTTCACACAGCCCGTGTTCGTGTTGGTTACGTTCAAAACCACTTGGAAAGTGCCCTGCGCGTTGTAGGTAATACTTGGAGGTGTAAATTGACTTGAGGTTTGGCTATTACCAAAATTCCAGGCTTGGGTAAAATTAGCGCCTTGCGAAGAGGTATTTGTAAAGGAGAGCGTGAGCGGAACCGTACAACCGAGCCCATTGGCCGTAAAACCGACATTAGGCAACGGATTCACGGTAATATACGTGGGCTTGATTTCTGCATCGGCCACGCCACTGGCGTTAGTGGCTACAAGTGTAATGGTAAAGGTGCCTGCTGTACTAAAGGCATGGATTGCATTGGTGCTTGTGGCCGAATTGCCATCGCCGAAATCCCATTGATAGGAGCTCAGTGCAGGGCCACCGTTAGCCGAAGATGTATTTGTGAAACTGACGTTTTGACCAACGCAAACCGTAAGTGGGTTGGCCGTGAAATTGGCAACCGGACTCTGGGCATAAAAAGTGGAGGCAAGCCAGCTCAAACTGACAAGCAACAAGCGTAGGTAGGTCATTACTCGTTCTTAACGCATAAAGAACGGATAAAGTTGCCTTTAGGGGTTGACGGACCTTAAATTTTCAGGAAATTGCGCTTCCATGGCCGGGAAAAATACATGGCCTAAAATAAGCGGATTGAAGACGAAATATTGGCAACGCACTAATTCGCCGTCGGGCAAGAGGCACCAAAAGCTGTTCATGTCCATATTGACCAACTCGCCAAATTCGTTTCGCTGCACATCTTTGCTTTTGATGCGGAACATTTTGAGGGCAATGCGCTCGTCTTTTGTCTTGACCTCGAGCATGCAAAACGCTTGGCTTTTTTTGACGCTATCTACTTGTTTGTCGGATAACGTAAAATTCTTTTGTTCGAAATGTATTTTTTGAAATCCTTGCAAGTAGCGAAACACGTTGGTGGTGTCTAAACTAGCCAATGGTTTGCCATTTTGGGTAAGTCGAAAGCGATCGCCTTTATTTTGTAGCTCAAAGTTACGGTAAGCTTCGCCGTGAAACTTCGCTTTCACACTTTTGATGTCTTCCATTTGCAAGGCCATAATTTCGGTACAAGCCCATTGGCGAGGGTCGGCAAAAAAGCGCGGGTCAATCAGGCCATTCATGCCTGCAAGTTTCATCATGACCGGTGCAGCGCTCTTGCCGTCATCGGCTGTTTCCAAGAGCATAATTTGTCCGTAGTGGTCGGGGGTTGCTGGCCCTAGATACCAAGTTTTGGTCCATTCTCCATCTTGGAATATTTCTACCTTGATGTGCGAGCTCGCCATGAGTTCCGTAAAGCGTTTTTCGGATTTCTGAGGCAAGTAACCTTTGAACTCAATTTTGTTGAGCGCTTCTAAAATCAAGGACACGTTGCTCTTGGATACACAGCCGCCTTTGAGGTCGGTCCAGGAGTCGTTGGTTTTGACGAGCGTAAATTGCTGCCCAAAAGCATCGGTAATGACAATCTTTGAAACGGTATTGGTGTCTTCAATTTTGAAATTAAAAGCGCGTGCGTCCGATGCACCTTGCCCATCTTTAAGGTTCAGGGCAAACCAAGTGAGGCCAGCTAATAAAACAATAAAAAGCGCGAGAATTAGACCTTTTTTCTTCATGGAGAGCAAAATATTAACGGGTATAGCGTCTGAGTCGGATCCAGTTCATGAGAAAGGCGAGTGCCAAGATCACTAATAATGGAGTCAGCATATTGATGCTTTTATAGAAAAGTGAAGCGCTTTTGATTTTTTCTTTGTCGATTTCTTTGATGTCAATTTGGCGGCTGCGGATATCCAATACGGAGTTGTCGCCCATCATGTAATCGACCATGTTTTGAAAGAGTTCTTGGTTGCCAAAAACAACAGGAATGCGTCTTTGGGCTAGTTCTGCGTCCACTTTTAATTCATTGATGGCAATGGGGCGGTACAGATAGCTATTGATTTTTTTAGGGTCGAGAATAGAGTCGTAGCTGTTGCGGATAAAACTGCCATTGCCGACTACTAAAATTTTGGTTTCTTTCTGACTCTCTTCTAAATAATTGGCGTCTTTGCTATTGGCAAATTCTGCTACAATTCGGTTTTTGAAATGCGACTGATAAAAGCCTTCTGACAAACCAGCCACACAAAGTTTGTTGATTTCATCGTCGGGGTTCTCAACTAGTTTGGGGTTCTTGCCATAGTTTAGCGGAAGTGCTAAATTGACTAAGGGTTGCAAACCACTAGGGATTGCATTACTCGAGCTCGTTAAAATGGGGGTCAGCTGTGCTTTTGGAACCTGTACAAATTCAATTTCGTTGGCATATTTCAAAGAAATAGGATCGACGTTGCGGGTCATTGGGTGCAAGCTTGGCGTGGCAAGCATGTGGTAAAACCAAGGCAAAAATGCGGTTTCGGCAAACGGCACAATTTTAGGCGCGCAGTTGGCGTCTAGCACGTAGTTTTCTTTGATTTTGATTCCGTAATCGAAAAGCAAGCGGTCTAGCAGTAGGTTTTTGCGCGAGGTGTGGGTCATGCCTGTGGCATTGAGGGTGTCTTCGTTGAGGGCTAGCGTGTTCATGAAACACAAGAGCTTCCCGCCGCGCATGACAAACTGATCAATGAGGTAGAGGTCTTTTTGAGAAAATGGTGCTTGTGGATCGGCAATGATGAGGCCATCGACGTCTTGGAGCGCGGCAATGCTGTCGTTGAGGGCAACATCTTTGATTTGGTAGTACGGCGAAATGAGCGCGCGGGCACGCATTGTTTCTGCTGGGTTGAGTTCGCCATGGCCTTGTAAAAAAGCGATGGTGGGTTTGCTCGTTTGGGTGAGGCGGCGCATGGCCGAAAGCAGGTTGTATTCTAAGTTATTGAGCGCATTTTCGATGATTTCAGTCATTTGCTCAAGGGCGTAGGGGCGGCCAGGTTGCGTTCCGGGCAATAACTGAACTACGCCTTCTTTGGTGATGCCGTTCACGCTGTAAGAAAGCAAAGCGCCAGGAAACAAGAGCATCTGGCTTTGAGTGCCGTCCTTGAGGTAAAGAATTTCTAAGGGCAAGATGCCTTTGCCGCGGTCGTAGAGCTGGGAGCGCAGGGCATTGATTTCATCTTCGGTACCTACATTCGGATCGGTGAATAAAAATTCGACGCGGGTGCCGGCAATGCGTTTGAAATCCTTGAGTTTGTCTTTGAGCGCGTTCTGGAAATTTTTGAGTTCAGAAGGCATGTTGCCATCCAAATAAATTTGAATACTGATGCGGTTCTCGAAGTTTTTCTTGTCGGAGAGGTAGTTGACCGTGCTTTGCGCCAAGGAATAGCGCTGGTCTTTGGTCATGTCGAGCTTGAAATAAAGCATGGAGCCGATAAAGTTCAGCAAGACCAAAACCGCGGCAAGCAAGCCTAGTACAGTCCAGTTATAAAGACCTTTGGTGAAGTTGAATTTCATGCGTTACTTTTTGAGCGATTTAAGAACAGTGAGCGAAGCCACTAAGAAGAGGGCATTCAGACTTAAAAAATAAAGGATGTCGCTGGTGTCGATGACACCTTTTTTGATGGCCTCATAATGAAAAGCAATACCAATATATTTAATGAGGTAATCTAAGCCCCCAATTTGACTGAAATTGCCAAGTAATTCAAAACCGTCGTAAAAAACCCAACACAAGAACATCGCGAGTATAAACGCAACAATTTGACTGTGGGTGAGTGCGGAGGCAAACATTCCAATCGATACAAAAGCTGCACCCAAAAGTAACAAGCCAATGTAAGAGGTGAAGGTGGCGCCTAAATCGATGTTGCCAATAGGTTTACCGAGGTAATACATACTGACCAAATAAACGAGCGTAGGTAAAATAGCCACAAAAACCAAGGCGACCCCTGCAAGATACTTGGCAAAAATGAGCTGAAAATCTGAAATTGGGCGGGTGAGGAGTAGTTCGATGGTGCCCGTTCGACGTTCTTCTGCAATGGAACGCATGGTGATGGCTGGAATCAGGATCAGAAAGATCACTGGAGACATATTAAAAAACGGGATGAGGTCTGCGGTGGAACCTTCAAGTAAGTTGGTGTTGTAGGAGAGGATCCAGTGAAAGAGTCCGCAGGCAATCAGGTAGATGAGGATGAACACATACCCGATAATGGAACTCAGGAAACTCGAAATTTCTTTTAAGAATAAGGCGCGCATAGTAAAAGTTGAGTTGTCAAATTTAACAAATATCTATAAACGAAAATTCCCGCCTTGTGGGGCGGGAATTTTAGATACACTCAATCTTTATTATGCTTGTTTCACATTCACAGCGTTCAAGCCTTTACGGCCTTCTTGCAATTCGAATTCAACTTCGTCATTTTCTTTGATTTTGTCTACCAAACCGGTAACATGAACAAAATACTCTTTGTTCGTGTCTTCTTCAACAATAAAGCCAAAACCTTTGGTTTCGTTGAAAAATTTTACATGTCCTTTACTCATTCTAATAATATTAATTTCGGTAAAGGTAAGGACCTATTTGAGTTTTACACTATTTTTCTCAAATAAATCCGTTAAAATTTTGATTTAAGCTCCAAGCTTCGGCCTTTTGGGCAAACCAGGGCTTGATTTTCGGCCAAATAGAGGCAAAGAGTTCGGACTGTCTGTAACGGTCTAAATCTTGTTCAGATTGCCAAATCGAATAGGTGAAAATAAGGCAAGGATCATTTTTGTCTTGGAGCAATTGCATGCCATTACACCCCTCAAACTGCGCAACTTGCCATTTGACGCTTTCAAAATGAGCGAGAAAAGCAGAAAGGTGCTGCGCTTCAAATTTCATTTTCACTACACGTACGAGCATCAGAACAATGATTGGATGTTTTCTTTGGATCCTTGTGGCGTGAATTCTATGTGAACGGGGTCGCCGATGCGCATGCCAAATAATTTGCTAGCCCCGCCAAAACCATCGTTGGCACCGCGGTTAATGGCAATTTCTAAGCGACCTGAGCTGTTGAATATCGCCACGCGTTCGCCCTGAGACACCGCGTTATAGGTTGGTGAAATTTCATCGATGAAGTATTCTTTCTTTTGATACTTGATGATGAAGGGGATGTCGTTTCCGAAACGTTCGAAATCGGATTTTGTAATATTGGTGATGAGGTTGCCAAAGCTATCGATATGGATAACGATGCCGCGAATAAGTAGCTGATCAATGGCTGGCTTTTGATCGAACGCACGTTTGTAAGTGCGCGAAACTTCACAAAAACTGGATAGTGCTTCTTTATTGGCAATGCGCTGCGCGAGGTCGATGAAACAATTTTTGGTGGTGAAGCGCCAAGCCTCGGGCTGTGTTTTGATAGCGGTGTAGAGGTAGAATTCGTCTGGAAAGTCTTCTTCTAAAAAGCTACCAAAAAATCCGTTGTCGTTGCAAATGAAGTATTGGTCTTTGAATTTGAGAATACCAGGGTAGCGTTCTTTTTGCGCTTCGAATTGTGGTTCGCTGTCTACGCCGATAAGGTGAATGGTGCCTGCAGGGAATTCCTCAAAGCAACAACGCAACTGAAAAGCAGCTTCTCTAATATTGAAGGGAGTGATGCCATGACTGACGTCGATCACGTGCGCTGCAGGGAATGCTTGAAAGAGCTTTCCTTTGATGGCTGCTACGTAGTAGTCGTGGTAGCCGTTGTCTGTAGTGAGCGTAATGATTTGCATAGCTGAGAAGGCAACTTTGTGCTCAGAAATTTATAATTTTACCAAAAGTAATTGAAATCGTTAGAAACCCTTCAAAAAACCACCAAATAAATTGAGTTCAGGTCAACGTCAGATCAGCATTGAAGGCCTTAATCCGGCTGAAATTTACGGCATCAACAATGCGCATCTCAAGCACATCAAGAGTTTCTTTCCAAAGCTCAAAGTCGTTGCACGCGGTAACGAACTCACTTTGACAGGTGACGACGAAGTCATGGACGAATTCGAGCGCAAATTCTCTTTGATCGTTCAACATTACCACACCTACAATAGCCTCACCGAGAACAACATCGACAACCTTATGTTGCAAGACGGCGCTAAAATGCTCTCTCAAGACGACGGCTCCGAAACACTCGTGCACGGCAACGGCGGTGTCAAGATCAAAGCGCGCACCGTCAATCAAAAAAAGTTGGTTCAGGCAGTTCTCGAGTCCGATATGGTTTTTGCCGTTGGGCCAGCTGGTACGGGTAAAACCTACACAGCTGTTGCCATGGCTGTGAGGGCCTTGAAGGCCAAAGAAGTGAAGCGCATCATTCTCACGCGCCCAGCAGTTGAGGCCGGTGAAAACCTCGGCTTCTTACCCGGCGACCTCAAAGAAAAGCTCGATCCTTACCTCATGCCGCTCTACGACGCACTCCGCGACATGATCCCAGCTGAAAAACTCGCCGACATGATCGAATTTGGCGTCATTGAAATTGCGCCGCTTGCGTTCATGCGCGGCCGAACGCTTGACAAAGCATTTGTCATTTTAGACGAAGCCCAAAACACGACCCAAATGCAAATGAAAATGTTCCTGACCCGCATGGGCATGACCGCCAAATTTGTCATTACCGGCGACATGTCTCAGGTAGACCTCCCCTCGCGTCAGCGTTCGGGCTTGTCTTATGCGCTAGACGTCCTCCACGACATCAACGATATCAAAATTGTGCGCTTGGGTCAGTCAGACGTCATTCGCCACCGCTTGGTCAAGCAAATTATTGAGGCATTTGATGTAGCCGAGCACCAAGAAAAGCTCGACAAACAGGCCAAACTCGACGCCCAAGAAAAAAATAAAAAACAAAACTCCTAATATTCAAACCCTATTTATGCAAGCCCTCACCAGTAATTCATTTCAGTTTCAAGGTCAAACCAAAGTTTATAACGGTAAGGTCCGCGATGTCTATACCCTAGACAACGGCCTGCTCGTGATGGTCGCCTCTGACAGAATTTCGGCTTTCGACCACATTCTTCCTAAAGGAATTCCTTTCAAAGGCCAAGTGCTCAATCAAGTGGCCACAATGTTTTTAAATGCCACCAAAGACATCGTGCCCAATTGGTTGGTTGCCACACCAGACCCCGCAGTTGCAATTGGTGTGGCTTGTGAGCCTATCCGCATCGAAATGGTTATTCGCGGATACTTAGCGGGGCATGCCGCCAGAGAATACAATGCCGGCAAGCGAATGCTCTGTGGAGTTGCTTTGCCTGAAGGTCTCAAAGAAAACGACCGTTTGCCAGCACCTATCATTACCCCAGCCACCAAAGCAGACGAAGGTCACGACGAAGACATTTCCAGAGAAGACATCCTTGCCCGCGGTTTGGTTTCACCTGAAATCTACGCCCAAATGGAGCAATACACCCATGCGCTCTTTGAACGCGGTACGCAAATGGCTGCAGCGCGCGGGCTCATACTAGTCGATACCAAATACGAATTCGGCTTACACAATGGCGTAGTTACGCTCATCGACGAAATCCATACCCCAGACTCTTCGCGTTACTTCTATGCCGAAGGCTATGAAGCGCGCCAAGCAAACAGCGAAGCACAAAAGCAACTTTCTAAAGAGTTTGTACGTCAGTGGCTCATCGAAAATGGCTTCCAAGGCTTAGATGGGCAGCAAATGCCTTTCATGCCCGACGACTTCATTGAAACCATCTCTGAGCGCTACATCGAACTTTACGAGCGCATCACCGGTCTTTCTTTTGAAAAGTCTGACACCCAGAATATCGTTGCCCGCATTGAAAATAACGTCAATGCTTACTTGCAAAACAACTAAACTATGTCTGTACACGCAGCTGCACCCAAAAAAATAACGACCCATACACTTCAGGAAATGAAGCATGCGGGTCAAAAAATCTCGATGCTTACCGCCTATGATTACTCCATGGCGCGCATCGTAGACGAAGCTGGCATAGACGTCATTCTCGTCGGCGACTCAGCTTCAAATGTCATGGCTGGTCATGAAACCACCTTGCCCATTACCCTCGATCAAATGATTTACCACGCGTCTAGTGTGGTGCGTGCCGTACAACGTTCATTGGTTGTGGTCGACATGCCTTTCGGTTCTTACCAAGGCAATTCAAAAGAAGCTTTGTCGAGCGCCATCAAAATCATGAAAGAATCCGGCGGCCATGCCGTCAAGATGGAAGGTGGCGCCGAAATCCTCGACTCCGTTCGCCGCATTCTTACTGCAGGTATTCCCGTCATGGGGCACCTCGGCCTCACGCCGCAGTCCATTTATAAGTTCGGAACTTATGTGGTGCGCGCCAAAGAAGAGGAAGAAGCTGCACGCCTTATTGCCGATGCCAAAGCCTTGGAAGAAGTAGGGTGTTTTGCAATTGTTCTCGAAAAAATTCCGGCTTCACTTGCCGCGCAGGTTGCCCAAATGGTGCAAATTCCAGTGATTGGCATCGGTGCAGGAGGAGGCGTAGACGGCCAAGTACTCGTGATCCACGACATGCTTGGCATCAACAACGAATTCAATCCGCGTTTTTTACGCAAATACAACAACCTTCACGCACACATGCTGCAAGCCTTCCAAGACTACAAAGCAGATGTCCAATCCGGCGACTTTCCAAATGTTTCGGAGTCTTATTAATTTTTTTGGTCTCGTCTTTTTCTTTTTTCTACTCGGTTGTTCAGAACAAAAAACAAACGCGCTTTCAAAAAAGGAAAATTTATGCCAGCACAGCCAGTACCTGCGCATTTTTAAAAACCAAAAAGGATACAAGGTCGAAATCCTCGATCCGGATCAACAACGCAAGCTACAGGTGTTTCAAATCCATAAGCCCTATACGCGTATAGCGGTACTCAGTGCAACCCACGTGGGCATGATTGCAGCGCTGGGTCAGCAAGAAAAAATTTGCGCGGTATCCAATGCTAAATACCTCTTAGATTCTCGCGTTAAACGACTACTTCAACGCAAGCGTATAGCAGATTTAAATACAGAATTGGGTTTTTCAGCTGAGAAATTACTCCAAAGAAAAGCGCAAGTGGTGGTTTACAGCGGTTTTGGCAATGAGAGCCAACAACTCAAAAGACTACCTTCCAACATGCTCAGTATTGCCAATTTTGAATGGCGCGAAAAAACTCCCTTGGCCAGGGCAGAATGGGTACTCTTATTTGGGGCTTTATGTGGTCAGTTCGACGAAGCCCAACAGTTGCTTGATGAGATAGAAACCAATTACAAGCAGATCCAAAAGGAAGTCCAACAAAATAACCATTCCAACCAACTACCAGTCCTGCTCAGTGGAAACCTATACGGCGATCAATGGATTGCACCAGCTGGGCAAAGTTTTGAGGCCTGCATTTACAAAGACGCGGGTTGGGCCTATTTATTCAGTAAAGAGCAAGGCACGGGAAGTGTTTTCAAGAGTTTGGCTGAAATCCTCAGAAAAGGACCCGCTGTGGG
>CANHBA010000069.1 GCA_947458985.1 Flavobacteriales bacterium | reverse complement strand
TCGAAATCAAAGGTTTGGTTGTTGAGGACGTCCTTCCCTTTTTCAAATCCATGCAAACCCTCTGCAAAGCGAGACCATGAAAGCGTTTGCTCTTTAGTTGAATTATTGATGACCACCATGATCACCTCAGCTGCTTGCCCCATTTCTTTGACTGGCTCTAGGTAGCGGAAATACACATACACGTTATTTTGCGGCACATATTGCAGGAGCTTTCCTTCATGAATAACCTTTTGACCTTTTCTCCAGTTGAGCAATGATTTGGTATACTGAAAATAAGCTTCTTCTTCAGGAGTTCTTCCGGTCTGATACGCCCTACATTTTGTGTCTTCATTGCTGCAAAATGCAGTATGCTGATCTGTTGCCCAACCACCTGGAAAGTCTCTGCGGATATCTGCATCGCCAACTGCTTTGCTTCCTTTCATGCCGATTTCAGAACCGTAATAAATTTGTGGAATCCCTCTAGTTGTGGCAATCAAAGTCAGGGCCATTTTGTAATCAGCAATATCTGGGTAAGACTCATTGAATCTTTGTGTATCGTGGTTCTCCATGAAAACCAACAAGTTTTGTGGATTTGCATAGAGGTAATCTTGCGTAAAATTCTCATAAAAACGCACCATGCCTTGGTCCCAACCTTGCTCTTGTTCTTTCCATGCTTGCATCATGGCGTCGTGTAAGGTGAAATCCATGACAGAAGGCATCTGGCTATTGAAACCTTGAAGCGCACCAATTGGGCTGTCCTTTTGCCAAAATGACATTTGTGCTTGGTCGTGCATCCAGACTTCGCCAACGATATTCAAGTTGGGATATTCGTTCATGATGGCTTCTGTCCATTGAGCAACTGCATCTTTGTCATTATACGAGTAGGTATCAACGCGCAAGCCATCCAAATGAGCGTATTCTATCCACCAAATGGTATTTTGAATCAGATAAGTCAGCAACAACGGATTTTGCTGATTCATATCAGGCATAGTCGTATCAAACCAACCATCGGCAGATGCTTTTTGATCGGCTTTGGAAGCATAAGGGTCAAATTGGGTGGTGGTGCGGTAGCTTGAACGTGTAAACTGATCAAACTGATGAATCCAGGTGGCTGTGGGCAGGTCTTGGATCATCCAGTGCTTGCTCGACCAATGGTTAGGTACTTCGTCCTTGATGACCTTCAAGCCTTGACGGTGCGCTTCCAAGACCATTTCCTTAAACCAAGAATTATTGCCATATCTTGGATCAATTTTATACAAATCTGATTGGGCATAACCATGATAAGAATAAGTTGGTTCGTTGTCCTCGAGTAAGGGAGTAGTCCAGATGGTGGTGGCACCCAATTCTTTGATATAACCCAGACGCTGCACGATTCCTATGATGTCGCCGCCATGACGCCCGCTTGGGTTCGAACGGTCAGCGGCCTCTTTGGTATCAGGATGCGTATCTAAACCCTCATTGGCATTTGCAAAACGATCTGGCATTAACAGATACATGACATCTGAACTGTTGAAACTCTGGCGATACTTGCTATTTTCAATGCGTTCTTCTAGTTTAAAATCATGCGTTGCAATGATCTTTTTCTTATCTATTAGACGAATTGGATACGTGCCCGCAACCTTGTCTTTTGTTTCGAGCGTTACAAAAATATAATTGGGGTTTTCTGTGCGGATTTCTTCAAGGATAGTGAGGCCTGAAACCTCAACTTTATATTTTGCAATTTCTTGACCGTGCAGCAATACCTGTACGCGATGGTGCTCCATCCCTACCCACCAATTGCTTGGTTCTACATGTTTGAATACTTGGGTATAAGCTAAGGAAGTAAAAAGAAGACAAAGTGTAAGGTTAATCCATTTCATAAATGCGTTGTTGTGTTCCATTTTCAAAGTTCAGAATTTTTATGCAATTTTTGGTCTCGGGCGCAATTACTCGCCCCATGATATCCGTTACATACAATATCTTGCCCGCTTCGTTTTCGTATTCATGGACAGCATTTGTACACGGATTCTGCAAGCTCTGATAACTACTGAGTTGCGAAAGTGCGCTTGTTTTGCGGTTTTGTAAATAGGGAATGATCCCTGACTTGACATGTGCACCCCATGTAACTTGAAGGGCATTTAAAAAATCTTGATCCGAAAAGCCGTAATCATAGCCTTTGTAGTCATCGGCTAGCGCGGCAGGGCTTATCATTTGTTGTTTTTGCTCAAGGCCCGCTTGTAAACTTGCCACATCCCAGACTGAATTCAGGATATCGGTGAGGTGGTAAGTGAAGCGATCTTTAAAATAAGGAACCGCTAATAATTTGGTGTAGAGGGGCCGCGCTTGGTTACTTGGCGCCCAAGTGTAGATATTGCGCAAAGCCCAATTGATACCAAACCAATCGATTCCAAAAGTGTTGTCGAGGTCATAGGAAAGGTAAACCATCTTGCCATCGTTCTCGCGCTGGTACAAAAAGTAATTGTTTTTATTATAGGCATAGCCGTCCCATTGCCCCATGAGTATTTCCAATGCAATCGTGCGCAAGAATAAATCTACATCCATGACTTCTTGGATGGCACAAACAAAACTACTTGCTGGCGTATTATTCAGCACATCAATAAAATGAACGAGCGCAGTGTAATTAGCGCTGTCTTGATTTGTCTTCAATTCATAAACATCCTGGTAACTCGTAGGGTTAGAACCCCACCAATTTAAATCTGCACCATAAGCACATTTCCAAAGATTGCCATTGGCTTGGCCCGGAAAGCGGAGATCTAAAAATTCGTCGTCGATGTGCTCTAGGTTGATATACAACCCTTTGTATTCGTTATTGACATAAAGTTGAATGTAGCTCGTTCTAGACGAAGGCACCCCTGCACCTCTCATTAAATGCTGCGCGAGATATGTGCGCATGATAGATACGTCGTTGTGTTCGCTATTCAAATTCATTTCTTCCAAACCTTGGAACTTCTGAGCAGCAATAAATCTATTGAAATCGACTTTAAAAGACTTTTTCTGGGAAGCCAAGGAGGTGTTTCCGCGTGCCCTAAAACCAATGCTATCCATGGTTTGGTTCAAGAGAGAACTTTGATAGCTCACAGTCGCCATAAATTCGTGCGCGGCATATAAGCTATCGCCGAGCAATAAGTTCAAGGAGTCAGGATCAATGTCAATATGAACGCTTGCAACTTCACCTTGGATAAATGCCCAATTAAAAGCCGGTTGTGGAATTTGGGCCGAGATAAACTGCGTCCAAAAGAAAAGAAGAAGTAAAAACCTGAACCTGTAGCACATTAACGTTACTCTACTTTGATAAAGCCTTCATTGGCCATAGCTTTACCAACCTTCACTAAGAAATGATAAGAACCTGCTGGTAAGGCCTCTAAATTAAAGTCAATTTGATTAGAACCCATTGCGGTTGTTCCTCGTTTTTGAACGACTACTTGCCCAGCTTCATTGAGCAATAAGATGTCGTATGGTTCTATACTCAATGCCACAAACCCAAGGTTAACGCTCTGTTGTGCAGGATTGGGAAACACTTTCAATTCAAATGCAGATACCATTAATTCTTCTACAGAAACAGGTGCCTCGGTAATGACAGGCTGAGCCAATTTGACATCGGTATAGATGCGGTATTCTCCCGGTGCTAAACTTAATGGAGCTAATGCATTGGTCACATTAATGCTGTCACCGGTAAAGTACTCGTACCACCAACCTGCATGCTGAAAATTTGGAATGCCGTTTTGTGTTGTTGTTGCAAAATTAGCCATAGACACACCATTCATGCTACTATGGTTCATGTTCATGCGTTTGACCGCACCCGTAAGACTGTACTGAAAACTCAAAGAACGGAAAGTTTCGTAGTCATTTCTGAGTGCAAGCGTTGCAGCATAGACATCGTAGAGTTGACGTCTTCTCGCTTGGGTGTAGTAGGTCCACAAAATGGGTTTGTTACATACTCGGCAAGGTACATCGATTGATATATCGTAACCCAATTCTTGAAACTGCCAAAGCATGCGCGGGCCAGGCTGGGTTAGGAATATCACACCTAAAGCTTGTGCTCTACCCAGCGCAGTGTAAAGGTTGCGCGCATTGTGGGTACTTGAGGTGTTATTGCCGTAGGTCAGTGCTTCAAACATGGTGCGTTCTTCGTCATGACTCTCCGCATAAGAAACTAAATGTGGCAAAGCCCAACCGCGGTTGCTGTAAATTCCTGAACTGATATTTGACGCATTTGGAAAGCCCATTAATGCTTGCTGATAACCATATGTTACATTTCCCCAGAGCATCATGCCGTAATCGGCAAGTTGCTCTTCCTCGGAGTTATCGCACCAATGCTCTAAAATGATATACGCATTTGGTTTGTAAGCCCAAATTTCGTCGGCCATGCGCTTGAGCAAATTGATGCGTTCCATGCTGTAGCCGTTGGCATTATTGATAAATCCTTTCGTGTAGTCGAAACGGAAACCATCAATGTTGTAGGTTTCTACCCAATAGCGATTCACTTGGTCGATGTATTGCTGAACGGCTAAACGCGTATGGTCGAAATCATAGCCCCAACAATAAGGCTCGTGCGGACAAATCGCATTGAACCAAGGGTTGTTGGCTGCAGGGCGGTTGTTGGCTGCATCCCAGTACATATTGACCATTGGGTTTTGTCCAAAAGCATGGTTCAAAACCATATCGACAATGACTGCAATTCCTCTTGCATGGCAAGAATCGATAAATTCTTTGAATTTTTCAGGCGTGCCATAGTATTTATCGAGGGCCATGTGGAACGAAGGATTGTAACCCCAGCTTTCATTATTTTCGAACTCCCCAGGAGGCATGAGTTCTATGGCATTAATTCCTAATTTACTAAGGTAATCAAGAGTGTCAATTAATGTTTGGTAATTGCGCTTGGCTACAAAATCTCGAACCAATAATTCATAGATAACAAGATCTTTCTTCTCGGGTGCAGTAAAATTGGTAACTGCCCAGTTGTATGGCTGTGCTCCAGGCTGCATTACAGTCACAAAACCAGTGGTGAGGCCCATTGGGTAAGGATGCGGGTTGGGGTTTGTTGCAGCGCCAATGTTGTTGTCGTTATTTGGATCCAAAATGAGCGAGCTCATTGGATCTGCAAAACGCATGTTGCCGTCGATGAGGTATTGATACCCGTATTTTTGACCAGCTGTGAGGCCAGTTATTTCCAACCACCAAGTTGTATTATTGGTAGATAGGTTCATATGATAGTTGGTCGATGGCGTCCAAGAATTGAAATCGCCAATGACATAAATATGTTCTTTCTGAGGAGCATGTAATTGCAAAACAACAGTTGTATCGTTGATGTAGTTGATACCATTTTGCAAATTGCTATAGGGTGGGTTTTGTGGAACCACAATAGGGTTCACGGTGTAATAGGCAGTATCGATGAGTTGAGTTGTGCCGTTGTCGGCAATGAATTCTAAAAGATGTGTTCCGGCACTTGTGGCCGTAAGGTTGTAATTGAGTTGGGTCGCATTGCTCAGCGTTTGCAAAACAACGCCGTCTTCTTTTAAAGTAAGTGTAGCTGACTGATTAGCCGCAGCATCAATGACAAGTTGTTCATTGATATCTAGAATTGTACTGGCTGTCGGGTGAAAGAAACCGGCAAGTAAACCCGCATTGACAGGATACATGTCATAATAGATGTCGCTGCCATCTGCAGATCTGCCGACCAAACTGCCGTTTGCAGTTCTAAAAACAAAAGCAAATTTCAAAACATTCGTTCCGACAGGGAAACCATAAAATTGATCGATGTCGATAGTTATGGTGTGTTTGTTATTGCCAATGTTGGTCATGGCTACTTCAGGGTCTACGGTACCCCAGTTTCCTTGAACAAATTGCCAGTTGGTAGGTGAAGTGCTGGCAGAAGTGATGAGCCCTGCATGGCAATAGATTTGAGACTGACCAACCAATGCTGCATTTCCTTGTGTGGCATCGTAGGTGATGGTTACAACATCGTTCACCGTCGGAAAAGCCGGATTCAATTCTAAGATTTGCGCTTGCAAAAAAGCGGCGCTTGATAGGAAAGAAAAGAATAAAAAAAGTTGCTTTTTCATCACAAAGAAATTTATAAAAAGGTTCAAGTAAAGACTAAAAAAGCCCGGGTGTAAACACCCAGGCTTTTGAAAAATTATTGCGTTGGCTTATTGTTTGATCAATTTGCCTGTAGCAACTTTGTCACCAGCAACAACGTTGTAGATGTAAGAACCAGCCTGCAATGCAGTAGTGTTCATTTCTACAGTTGTAGTAGCAGAAGTAGCAACAGTTTGTGTAGCTACAGCTTTACCAGCAAGATCAAAGATAGTTACAGTAGCAACAGCTGCATTGTTTGCTTCGAATGTGAAGTTAACAACATCAGTTGCAGGGTTTGGAGCAACAGTAAGGTTAGCAATTGCATTTTCAGCAACTGAAACACCACAAGCTGTACAAGCATCCCATACATAACATACAGTACCTGGCATCAAAGCGTAAGTACGGTTGATGTTACCAGCTCCGTCGTCAACACCACAAGAGTCTACTGCGATAGTGTTAGCAGCATCAGTACCTTCGTTAGATCCCCAGTCACCGTTCACAAATTTGTACAATTGTGTTGCACCCAAAGAAGCAACAGGGTAAGACATAGTGATAGACCAGATGTTGTTGCCTTCGTCTGTCATTGCAGAGTTAGCATCTCCAGGAGACCAGCTTGCAACCGGACCAGCAGCTACAGTAGCACCGAAGTCACCAAAATTACCACCAACGCGGATTCCGTTTGCTGCCAAAGTAGCACCACCAGCTAAATAGTTAGTGATGTCAACTTTATAAGTAACATCAAAGTTTGTTTGGAAGCTATACATACCAGTTGTGCGGTTGAAGATAACGAGGTAAGTACCAGCGGCAACAGGAATGTTTGGACCATCTTGAACACCAAGACCCGCAGGGAAATCAGCAGCACCCCAGTTGATTGCCCAAGCGTCGTCTTGACGGAATTTAGCTTCACCTGCAACGCAAGTAACGATACCGCCGTACATTTCACCGTCAACAGTTACCATGTCTACGTCTGCAGACCAATCGTATGGTGGCACAGCAGAACCAATAATACCTACTGCAGGGAATTGTGCGTAGGCAACAGCTCCCATAACAAGAGCAGTCAAAAGAGTAAAAATTTTCTTCATACTTAAATAATTAATAGGTTAATAATACTTAGTGTCAGATTGACAAGTTCAAAAATATGAAAATATTTCTAAAACAAATTAATTTAAGGATAAATTCAAGCAATATTTGGGTATAAACCTAAGGGAAAATGAGGCATTAATAAGGCTTTAATTAAAAATCAAAATCTCCAACTTCCTTTGTATATGACGTATTTATCTACCTCTTCGGATAAGTTTATCTCATCATCATCCTCAAAAAGAGCAAATACACTAGAACCGCTACCAGACATCGCGGCATAAAAAGCGCCTGCACTGAGCAACGCGTTCTTAAGATCTTGAATTTCAGGAAAAGATTGGAAAACAGAAGATTCGAAATCATTTTGAATACTTTCAATTCCTTTTGATGTGTAAGTTTCGAGTAAAGATGCTCTATTGGCCAGCGGCCTTACTCCAGCATATGCATTAGCTGTAGAGACATGGATTTTAGGATTACAAAGTACCAAATAAACAGATTTTCCGAGTGGTTCTAATTTGGTCAATAATTCTCCCCTACCCTGCGCAAGTTGCAACCCCCCGCCAATAAAGAAAGGACAATCACTACCAAGTTGTGCAGCAAAATTTTCGAGCTCATTTTCAGAATAACCCAAATTAAAAAGCCCATTGAGGCCTAACAAAGTGTAGCTTGCATCTGCCGAACCTCCACCAAGCCCTGCACCAACTGGTATTTGTTTGCGCAAATGAATGCGCACATTTGGAAATGATTGCTGCTGGCGCAAAAGCGTTACCGCTCTTTGACACAAATTTGGTTGACCATCCGAAGGCACTTCAATGCCTGTCTGAATGAAAGCATCTTCATCAGCCACCGTGATTTCTAAAATGTCGCAAAAAGGAATTGCAGCCATGATGGTTTCTATCTCGTGATAGCCGTCTGGGCGCTTGGCGAGGATGTGTAAACCGAGGTTGATTTTTGCAGGAGGATACAAGATCATGTTGTAAAGATAAGCAATTGGCGAAAATCCTTATTTTTGTTGCACGAAACAAGAAAATTATGAGCACTACCTATTTGGATTTTGAAGAACCGCTACGCGAACTAGAAGAACAAATCGAACAAACGCGTACGCTTGCTACTCAGACAGACGTAGACATGCAAGATAAAATCTCAGAACTTGAAGAGGTACTTGCAGCCAAAACCAAAGAAGTATTTGCCAACCTCACCCCTTGGCAACGCGTTCAACTTTCACGGCATCCGGACAGACCCTACACACTCGCTTATATCAATGCGCTTACCAATGGCCAGTTCCAAGAACTCCATGGCGACCGCAACGTTAAAGACGACAAAGCAATGGTGGGTGGTTTCGGACTGCTAGACGGCCGCAGCGTCATGTTCATAGGTCAACAAAAAGGAATCAATACCAAAATGCGCCAATACCGCAACTTTGGCATGCCAAACCCAGAAGGCTACCGCAAAGCCTTGCGTCTCATGAAATTAGCAGAGAAATTCAATAAGCCTATTGTCACTTTCATCGATACCCCCGGTGCCTTCCCTGGTCTAGAGGCGGAAGAACGCGGCCAAGGAGAAGCCATTGCGCGCAACATCTACGAAATGATGCGCTTGAAAGTACCTGTCATTTGTGTGATCATAGGCGAAGGAGCTTCGGGTGGCGCACTCGGCATCGGTGTAGGCGATAAAGTGGTCATGCTAGAGAATACATGGTATTCAGTTATTTCACCAGAAAGTTGCTCCTCTATTTTATGGCGCTCTTGGAATTACAAAGAAATCGCTGCCTCTGCGCTCAAGCTTACTTCCACAGACATGAAACAAAATGGATTAGTCGACGACGTGATTTCCGAACCAAGTAACGGTGCACATAGAGCTCAAGACGAAATGTTCAGTATACTCCGTGAAAAACTACACGGTTACTTGAAAGAACTAGATGCTAAAAATCCGGACGAACGCATCGATGAACGCATCGAAAAGTTCAACCAAATGGGCTTCTGGAAATAAACCCTAACTATGAACGCGCTCCTCGCTACGCCTATTGCCTATTTAAAAGGAGTTGGGCCCCAAAAAGCGCAAGTACTTCAAGACGAACTCGGAATTTACACATTCCAAGATTTACTTTATCATTTCCCTTACCGCTATCAAGACCGCAGTGCGTTCCATGATATTGCGCTCATCAATGCCGAAGATCAATACGTACAACTCAAAGGTCGCTTTACGCACATCAGTGAAATAGGCAGTGGCCGACAAAAAAAACTACTTGGGCGCTTCAACGATGGCTCAGGAACCATCGACCTCGTTTGGTTTCAAGGTTTTCAATGGATCAAAGGGAACCTCAATGTCCAAGACGAATACATTGTTTTTGGCAAGCCCAAGTTTTTCCAAAATAACTGGAATATTCCGCATCCTGAATTGCTCAAAGTTGTGCCCGGATTGGAACGAAAAGGCTTTGAAGCTTTTTACCCTAGTACTGAAAAATGCCAACACAAAGGATTGCATAGCAAAGGCTTAAGTAAACTCATAGGCAATCTATTTGAACAACTCGCCAACCAAATTCCAGAAACGCTCCCGCCTCTAATTTGTACGGAACTCAACTTGCTGCCGCGCATCAAAGCACTCCGAGAAATACATCAGCCGAGTTCAGAAACCCTCGTCAAAGCTGCTCGGTATCGACTCAAATGGGAGGAACTTTTCTTTTTACAGCTCGAATTATTATTGCGCAAAGGGGTGCGCAGCCAGAAACTGAAGGGTTACCCGATCAAAGAAGTTGGTGCCGCTTTTATGGATTTTTATGCGCATCATCTTCCTTTTGAACTAACGGGCGCACAAAAAAGGGTTTTAAAAGAAATCAGAAAAGACCTAGGTGAAGGCACGCACATGAACCGCTTACTTCAAGGTGATGTTGGCAGTGGCAAAACACTCGTTGCCTTGCTTTGCCTGCTGTTAGCCAAAGGTAACGTGCTTCAAGGTGCGCTAATGGCACCTACCGAGATCTTAGCCAGCCAACATTTTATTGGTATTTCAGAACTACTCAGTGATATGGATATCAAAGTTGCCCTTCTTACAGGATCTACAAAAAAAGCAGCGCGTACACAAATTCATGAAGGCTTGCTGTCAGGTGAAATTGACTTATTGATTGGCACCCATGCATTACTAGAAGATACAGTCCAATTTAAAAATTTAGGATTGGTTGTCATCGATGAACAACATCGGTTTGGAGTAGCTCAACGCGCCAAAATGTGGCGTAAAAACACGACGCCGCCACATGTCCTGATCATGACTGCCACACCCATCCCGAGAACCCTCGCCATGACCTTTTACGGCGATCTTGATGTTTCGGTAATTGATGAATTACCTCCCGGAAGAAAGCCTATTCATACGATTCACCGCCGCGAAAACCACCGAGATAAACTTCTGACATTTATCCATGAACAACTACAATTAGGCAGGCAAGCTTATATTGTTTATCCGCTTATTCAAGAATCCGAAAAACTAGACTTTAAAAATTTAGAGGATGGTTATGCTCAAATTGAGGAGTTCTTCAAGCCCTTAGGTTATCAAATCAGTATGGT
>CANHBA010000068.1 GCA_947458985.1 Flavobacteriales bacterium | reverse complement strand
TAAACCTGACCTAAAGCTGTTGCTGCTAATTCGGCTTCTAACTGACCCGACACCGTAAGGTTAACCGGCTTGCCAAAGAAATCTTGCTTGTAATCAATTTGACCTTCGTCGTTTAAAGGCGGGTTTTTGGCGTCGAGGGTAGTTACTCTGAACATTTCTCCGGCACCTTCCGCATCGGAACCTGTAATGATTGGGGTATGGAGGTAGTAAAACCCGCGCTCATTGAAGAACTGATGAATGGCAAATGCAACCGAATGACGAATTCTGAAAACAGCGCCAAATGTATTTGTTCTGAAACGCAAGTGCGCTTGTTCGCGCAAGAAGTCTAGGCTATGGCGCTTGGGTTGCATGACCGTTTTTTGAACGTCGTCTGGATGTGCGTCGCCTAAAATTTCGATACCAGTTACTTGTAACTCGACAGCTTGCCCGGAGCCTTGCGAGGCAACGAGGGTCCCTTTTAAGGAAAGCGCAGAAGCAGTTGTAATGCGTTTCAACAACGCTTCATCCCATTGTTCGAAATCGATAACCGCTTGCAAATTGGCCATACAAGAACCATCGTTGAGTTGTACAAAACGATTCGAGCGGAAGGCTCTCACCCATCCTTTTACAACGATTTCTTGACCTTGCAGCGCCTCATGGCCTGCTAAAATTTGCGAGATGCGGATTCTTTTCATGTTGCAAAGTTAGTGAATGTTTAAATTCTGTAAATCAGCTTCGCTAATACTTGGCGGAAACACCTTTGCTTGTAACTTCGCTTTCACTAATTCTGCCACCTTTTGCGCGTCTTCTTGACTCTGAAAACCAGCAGTGCCAGGGCGACCTGGAATAGTGGGTTGATCGAGAAGTAATTTGCCGTTTTGTCGAATTTGATATGACCAACCATTTGCACTTTGCAAGGTGCTGATCTCAAAAGTACTTTTGGAAGAAGGTTTTTTCTTTGCGGCTTGAGAAGGTGCAGGGGTTGTTTTGACCGCTACTTCCTTTTGAGGACCGGATTGACAAGCTGCTAAAATGGCAAAAAAGAAGATTATCCGTTGCATTTGACAAAAGTAGTGCAATACTGCATTTGGTCTGATTTGACCACTAAAAAGTAGTTTCCAGTTGGAAATGGGCTCGTATCTATGATCAACTTGGAATTATCTTGACTCCAATTAAATTTCATCTCTATACCCGTTGAAGAATAAATTTGAACTGTTGTCCCAAATACCGGAGCATCTAACTCCAGAAAATCAATCGTTGGATTTGGCTTTACGACTAAGTAAAGTTTTTCTAAAGTTGCTAATGCGGCCGTCCCGCTGTACGCCCAGAGGTCGTCGAGGAAGACCCCATTGTTGTAGCCAGTGGCGATGTGTCCCCAACCATCGAGGTAAAAGGCTATTGCATTCTTGCGTCCGGGCCCAGGTAAATTGGCGCGCTGCGTCCAGGAGTTTAAGAAATAATTATATTCCCAGAGGTCGTTGTGAAAGGTATGAGCGGCATCTTCACCCGTGCCGAGATAACAAACCGGAAAAGCTGCCCAACCACAAGCCCCAGAGCGCGCACTACCTGGGAAATTTGCCTTCTGGATCCATTGATCTGTTTGTGGGTTGTACATCCAGAAGTCTTGGCACAGCAGGCCGTCGTCACCTGTACCGACAAAACCGTAAGCGTCCATCGAAAACCCAACAGCAGCTCTGCGGGCCGTGCCTGCAAAATCACTGACTTGCTCCCAAGAGTTATTGCTTGGATCATAGACATAAAAATCTTTTTTGAGGCCCGCAGCGCTTGAGCCCGTGCCTACATATGCTTTATTGTCAATTACAAAACTCACCGCCTCCCGACGCGGCGCACCCGTAAAATTTGCTTTTTGGGTCCAGGCTTCGGTACTGCGGTTGTATTCCCATAAATCGTTCATAAAAGCAATGGTTTGGGTCTGGCCCATACAAACATAACCTTTAGATTGGCCTTCGTGGGTCAAGGCAAACGAGGTGGCGCCAATTCTGGCCAAACCATCGCCACTATCACCTCCTAATGACACTTCATCGTCCCAGTCGTCCTGATCGGCGCGGTAGGAATACATTTTTCGTTTGTATTCAAAATCGTCGGTGCCGGCGATAATGTAAGCCCTATTTTCAAGCACAAAAGAGCTCGCAGCAGACTTTGGCGCACCATTTACGGTATCTTTTTGCAGCCAATAGTCTTGTGCATACATCACATGCAAGACAAAGAAGTTGAGTAAAAATAAAGCTCTTTTTAACTTCATGATTTCACTATTTTCTTAGTCAACACTTGTCCATCTTCCAACCTAAAACTGAGTATGAACACGCCCGTTTCCAATGCTGAAATATCAATCGATTCTTCGTGAGAATTGTTAAGCTCTACAGACAGCAATTTTCTGCCTGAGGTATTGTAAATGGTAAAATCTTTAATTTTCCCTCTAATTCCACTGATATTCAGCTGTGAAACCACCGGATTTGGATAAATTTGAATGGACGCTTCAAGCTCTTCAAGTGCGGCATAATTCGAAGGTGCATACACATACCAACTGTCTTTTTTGCCCGAATATCCTTTGCCAGTGCCCACATAGGCTTTGTTATCGATGACAAAAGAAATGGCGCTTTTACGCTCGCTACCGCCATACGCGGCACGAAGCGTCCAAGTATCTGTTTTTGGATTGTATTCAATGAGGTCTGTCAATAAGCCACCGTTATTGCCCAAGCAAACAAAGCCGCGGTCTTCAAGGGAAAAAGTTCTAGCCGATCCCCTTTCATAACCTGGAAAAGGAGCTATGGTTTGCCAATTATTGGCACCTGGATCGTAGCAATACACATCTTTTTTGAATATATTTTGATCGGTGCCCATTCCAACGTATGCTTTGTTGCCAACGACAAAAGAAAGCATTTGGTAACGCACCCCTCCAGGAAAATTGGCGCGTTGGATCCATTGATTGTTGCTTGGTTTGTATTCCCAAAGCTGATTGCTATACAAATTAGGCCCTGTTTTGCCACCACAGAGGTAGCCCTTCCCTCCTACAGCAAAGCCCGTGGCAAAATAAACGCCGTTACCTCCTGCTCCAGGAAAATCTGCAACCGTAGACCACGAGTTAGTGCTTGGGTTGTAACGCCAGAAATCCTTAAGGGTGGTGCCGGTAGGCCCAGAAATACTGTCCATACCAGATCCTACAAAAGCATAATTATCGATTACAAACGAAACGGCATCTCGGCGTGCAGCGCCCGGAAGGTCTGCTTTTTGCGTCCAGGCATCGGTCTGAGGGTCGTAGGCCCATAAATCTTTATGAATGACCTCAGCGGTATCTAAACCACCACAGAGATAACCCAAACTACCAATAGAAAAACCTGTAGCGCGTTCGCGTTTGCCCATTCCCACATCGTTGAGCTTCGTCCAGGTATTGTACTGACCAAAGACCGCGAAGGGAAAGAAAAGAAGCAATACAACTAACCTCATTGCTTTAAAATCTTTTCTTGATGAAGAATTTGTTTTGCATTGCCTATTTTCAAGATATATGTTCCTGTTTTCAATGCAGTAACATCTATATTTTGTTGGAAATAAAGCAAGTCTTCTTTCAATAATAACTTTCCATTCACATCAAAGATCGTTAGCTCCAATTGTTCAAATGGAAGGCCTAAACGCTCAATATGGATTTCATCTACTACTGGGTTCGGATATACTTTTACATCGATCCTATTTTCCGCTAAACCAATGCTATTATCTGTAGGGTTGAACTGCCAGAAATCATTGAAGTTGATACCGTTTGTGCCTGTACCAATATAGCCACGGTCATGGATCGCAAACGCGACAGGAAAACGGCGGCTAGATCCTGGAAATTCAATTTCTTGTTTCCAAGAATTAGTAGCCGGATGAAAAGACCACACCTGATCAGTGACCACAGATAAGCCTCCTACATAGCCCGATGTAACGTAGCCATGTTGCTGTATGGCAAAGGCTGAGCTTCCGCCAGTTGAAACACCTGGAAAGGTAGCGCGCTGATACCATTGATCGTGCAAAGGTTTGTATTCCCAGAGTTGATTTCCACCTTTGATAAAACCGCTTCCTTCGATTGCAAAAGCACAAGTCCATTGTCCAAAGGTCATGGGTGCAGTGGCACACATAGACCAAGAATTCGTATTTGGGTTGTATTTAGCTAATTGGTTGCCCTGATATACATATCCACGGTTATTGATAGCAAAGCCTTGACTGTCTCCGGGATTTGCCAAAATACAATTGGCAATCGGAGCCCAGGTGTTGACTGCAGGGTCAAACTTATAAAACTGCGTACTGAGCGCCGAACCACCGCCTACAATTGGGCAGTTATCTACAACAAACGAGATCGCTCCATGCGTGCTTACCGGAAAATCTGCCTTTTGGGTCCAGGTATCCGATGCAGGGTCGTATTCCCACCAATCTTTATAGGAGATATCTTGGCCAGTGCCGTTGACATGCCCAAGGCCCATGTAGCCGCGGTGCGACGTTGCACAGCCCGTTGCGCGGTGACGCCCCGGGCCACCAAAGCTAGACTTCTGGATCCAGAACTGCCCAAATAAGTGAGGAGCTAGCACAAAACAAAAAATCAAGATGACAGCCCTCATATTTTTTGCCATTTTTGAACCTGACCAGACGCTAGGTTCTTGAGTAAGTAAACCCCTGACTCTAAATTATGCATCTCGAAAATAGACTCACTTTCGGTATCGATTTGCTGGAGCAATTGCCCATTCATATTCAATAGTTGATACGCTCCTGTATTTGGCGTGAGGTGTAACCTACCCTGACTTGGATTCGGATACGCATTAAACGCGGCTGCCTCGGTGTCATTAAGCCCAACATAACTTGCAGAGATCTGTAAAGTGTAATCGCCGCTAAATGCACCCCAGCCTTCTACGATAATGTGCAGTGGCCCAAGTGCCGTTGCATCAAAAGAAAGCGCAGATTGTGGCGCGCAATCCTCTGAATCGTCGTTGTAGGCAACAACATTTCCGTTCATGTCTACAACACTTAAAAAAGTATCAAAATTGGCGCCGCACAAGGAAACCTGTACCTCAGCAAGCAAAGGATTCGGTTCAAAATAATAATAGATATCTGGCGACGGATACACGTAATTTTGATTTGAATAACACACTTCTGTTGAACGCGTGTCTGTGTAAGGTAAAGCGCCAACAATTATAGCATCGTTTTGGTCGTCTCCAGGATAACCTGTACAGTTAAGTCCGTTGGTGAGTGTAATGCCAAAATCGGTGACGGATCCCCATTGATAGGTGCCGCAAGGATTCAAAGGAATAGTCCCCTGCTCTCTTTGCATCACTCTTAAACGGGTAAGGCCATTCACCGAATTAGGAGGCACTGTAAATGACCAATTTTGAACCGGTGCGGGCGGCGTACCCACCCAAGTGCCTAGGCTTTCATAAGTATCAAAGTTTCCGTTCTGATCAAAATCGATCCAGGCCTCTCCTGCGCCAGCGTAATTACCACCGCAAGTTCCAAATTTTATTGAAATGGAATATGTACCACCCGCATTCAGTGAAACATTCACGCTTTGAGTGAGGTCATGCAAGCCAACTACGCCGGGGCAACCTGCGTAATTAATATTGCCAACAACACCACTTAAAACAACGCTTTCCACATTGGAATCTATGGTGCTAGTGGGGCCTACATTGGTGCAATACTGTGCAAAAAGTGAAATTTGAAACAGCAAAAATAGCAGTAAGTAACTGTGTTTCATTAGCTAGTAGTTTGACGAAAGGTAAGAAAAAAAAGCTAGTTAACAATAGCTTAACGTGGCTGTTCCTACTTATTGTTCCAGTTGGTCATGGCCATTGGTAAGCCGTCAAATACAAAACTTTTGGCAGCTGAAGCTGCAGTTTGCAAGCGCTCGGGCAAGGCTAATTGTTCTTCGGACTTCCATTCGCCCAAGACGTAATCTGCTTGGCGCCCTTTTGCAAAATCTGAGCCAACGCCGAAGCGCAAGCGGGCGTATTCTTGTGTTTTTAGCAGTGCTTGAATGTCTTTGAGGCCGTTGTGGCCGCCGTCGCTCCCCTTGCCTTTCATGCGCAAAGTGCCAAACGGCAAAGCGATGTCATCGGTAATGACTAATAAATTTTGAATGGGGATTTTTTCTGTTTGCAACCAGTAGTTTACTGCTTTGCCCGATAAATTCATAAAAGTAATGGGCTTGATCAATATGAGCTGCCGGCCCTTATATTTAGCTTCTGCGCGAAAAGCAGCCTTGTCTAATGAAAAGCTGGCGGAGAGATCTGCAGCCAATTCATCTAGCACTTTAAATCCGATGTTATGACGGGTCTGGACGTATTCAGAACCTGGGTTTCCTAAACCGACAATCAGGTATTTCATTTTACCAATTTGGACAGGTATTACACTTATCGGATTGCTTGAGATAAAACAACGCGCCTACAACGATATCGCGCTGGCCGTACAAGAATGCTTGTTTGGCATTGGAGTCGTAATCATTGGGGCGTGTTTTGACACGGAATTGACCCATAAAGCCACCCTGAATGTTGGCTGCCACAAATAAGTGCTTGAAAAATTCGGCACGTAGACCAAAGTGACCAGAAGCGCCGAGCCCAGAAAGTGAGATGGTTTCCATGGATTTTTCACCTGCAAAAGTAAAATCATTGTAGGAAAGAATTGGGCCGGCTCCTACACCCATCAGGGTGGTAAGCGCAAAGTTGCCTTTTTCGGTTTGGTAAATCTTGAATACGTTGGTCAACTGTACATTGATGTAGTTGAGTCCGTTTGTGTTTTCGTAATGAAAGGTGTTTTCACTAGTGACAACAGAATCGCCGCTGTAGGTACCCGACCAACCTGTAGCTTGGTCTATGCCTGGGCTAATGGTTCCACTTAAATAATAGGTGGGACCGTGTTTCATGACGTATTTCATGTGTTCGTAACCCAAGGAAACTGCCCAATTGCGCTTGAAGTTGTAACCGATGCGCACATCGAACTGCGGAACCGTAAAAGTATTGAAATTGATGTATTCGTTGATGTCCGTAGATGGACGATCTACAGCTTCAACGCCTTTGAGTTTGAAGTCATAGCCAGGCCCAATAAAACGGATGGTACTTGGCGTGTAGATACTGCGGTTGTAGCCCCAATAAGCAAATATAGTTCCTGCTGCCGTTGATTTTTTTTGCGGCTTGAACTGAGCTTGTGCTTGTGTTCCGATAACGCAAAGCAACAACATGAAAATTACCTTTTTCATTGTGATATAATTTTAACCCACTCCTTTTGCGTTAGAACACGTTCCAAACGGTAGTGAATGGTTTTGTTACGACTGTACCAAGCTACTAAACCATAGCCTTTTGCAAAAACGGTTGTTTGAAGACCTGTTACTTCTTTCTCCGTGCGTGTAAATGGATTGAGTACTGTCCTTCTGATTTTGTCTTGGAAAAAAAGTGCTTCTGCCTTTGTTTTTCCTAGGAAAACCGTTTGTTTTCGGTTTTGAAACTTTCTAAAAACCTCGTGCAAAAGCACGGTGGAGTCTACTACTCCGCTAAACTTAGAGGCAAACCAGGTTTCTTTTTGAAGATCAAAAGGGAAGAGTTGGTTTTTATAGAGCACGGTTTTTTCTTTGCTTTGAACCCGATTGACGACCATGTGATCCTGAACTACTAAAGAGTCGATGTTGTAATTGATGGCTTCGCGCAAACGGCCATCTGGTGCGTATACTTCCACAATGAGGTGCGGTCCAACGGCGTCTTCAACCGTATAAATGCGATGAAACTCCTCGTCTAAACCATTTGCAATATCGCGGTAATGGTAAATTTTTGGAATTGTATCAAGTGGATAAAAATAAGCTGCGTTTGGGTTTTTACTTGTGTAAGTCAGGGTTTCATCTGAAATATATCTCTTGACATACCAGCCGGTGAGGGTGGCGCCAAGCACTAACAAGCCGAAGAAAACCCATTTTTTCATTTTGACATTTTTAGGAAAGCAATTTCTTGTTCGGTGAGGTGACGGTAATAACCGCGTGGTAAATCTTTTTTAGTGAGGCCTGCATAAACAACGCGGTCTAGTTTGATGACTTCGTAACCGAGTGCTTCTACCATGCGGCGCACTACTTGGTTTTTACCAGAACGAATTTCAACACCAATTTCGTTGCTGCCACCGCCTTCTACAAAACTTGCTGCCTCAGCTTTCATACGACCATCTTCGAGGTCGAGGCCACGGGTCATTTTTTCGAGGTCTTCTTTGGCTACGGATTTATTGGTTTCGATATGGTAAAGTTTGCGGGCGTGGTAACGCGGATGCAAGAGTTTTTTCATCATGTCGCCATCATTGGTAAAGAGCATGAGGCCGGTGGTGTCGCGTTCCATGCGCCCTACCGGGAAAATTTGCTCACGACAGGCTTTGCTCACAAGGGTCATGACTGTTTTACGACCTCGGGGGTCGTCAATTGCAGTAATATAGCCCTTCGGTTTGTTGAGTAAAACATAGCGTTTGGTGCCAGTTGTGATGGTTTCGCCATCGTATTGAACGACGTCGCCGGGCTTCACTTTATAGCCCATTTCTGTAACGATAACGCCGTTGATAGAAACTACGCCTGTGTCAATGAGGACATCGGCCTCACGGCGCGAACATATACCTGCATTGGATAAAAACTTATTAAGGCGGATGGCATCTTCGCGGAAACTTGGAAGTGGATCGCCTTTTTTGACTTTGATTTTGTAATCGATGTATTTGCGCTTGTCACGGGCACTTACCTTTGGCGCATCTTTGGCACCTGTTGCTTTAGGTTTTGCACCTGTTTTCTTTGGTTGTCTCATTTGACTACAAAGATACGTAAAAAGCAAATGCTTTATTGTGGTTCATCAAGCAGTTGCGCTATATGTGCTTGAAGCAGACTCACTTCTTTTGGATTGGTGCCATCGTAATAGCCGCGAATACGCATTTGGCGATCGATTAGGACAAAGTTGTTGGTGTGAATGAAGTCGCTGCCGGCATCGCCTAGGTTTTGGGCCTCGGCGGGCTTCAGCACGAAGAAGGAACGCCTGGCCAGACCATATAAATCGGCCTTTTTACCCGTTAAAAAATGCCACTGACCAGCTTTAGCCTGATGTGCTGTGGCATAACGCTTCATTTGAGCCACGGTGTCGATATCAGGGTCTACGGTAAAACTAAAAATACGCACATCGTTTTGCTGTGCATATTTGCGTTGAATGCGTTGCATTTGCGAATTCATGATGGGGCAAATGCTTTTGCAAGTGGTAAAAAAGTACTCCACTACACTCACTTTTCCTTTCATGTCGGCGTCGGTAATCCAAGCGCCATCTTGGTTTTCAAAACGAAAAGAGCCCACCTTATGGCCTCGACCTATTCTAAGCATTTCAGGATCGACCATCTCTTGCTGAACATCGATCGGATTGATAACGGGAAGTGGCTTGATTTTACTCTTATCACTTAAGAAATAGTAGCCAATGGGCACTACAATCAAAAAAAGTAGGACTAAAAATAGAATGCGTTTCATGCAGCAAATTTAGGCATTCAATAAACTTAAAACCTTGACTTTAATCAGTTCTTGGCGTTTTTCGAGCGGGCCCGACAAAATGGTAAAACTTCGTCCATTTTTCTGAAGTGCAGCAAGGTAGAACTCAAATAATTGCTGCCGATCATCAGGGTTTTCCCTTAGCGGATCCGGCTCCCATGGGATGTCTGGGGCGCACAAAAAATAATGATCGAAATGCTGCTGCTGCAAAAGATCATTGATCACAGGACTTACCTCAGCATATTTTACCTGCGACCAAACCTGAAAAACATGCATTTCGGTGTCGGCTACAAAACCCTTTTTGGGCCAAAGCGCTACCTGTTTTTGGGCCATGACATCCAAATCTTTTTGGATATAACTTGATTGATGAGCTAAATGGATTCTTGCAAATTCATCAATATAGGTTAGAGAAAATTCCTGCGCACACCAAGTAGCCAAGGTCGTTTTACCACTAGACTCTGGACCTGTAAACGCTATGCGGAGATGGCTTTTTTCCATTTTTTGAGTCCGTTGATCGCTAAAAAAAGATAGGCCAAATAAAGTACAGACGAAGACCACCAATGCTCATATGCAAACCAGATCGTTCCGACCACATTAACGACAAGCCAAATATGCCAGTTTTCTAAGATTTTTCTAGTTGTTAACCACGTTGCCAATAAAGAAAATACAAAAAACTGTGCGTCTAAAAAAGAACGCCAATTTGGAAGGCTTGTGAATGAAAAATGACCATGTACATCATCTTTTGTGAACCATTGTACGATAAAAAACATAAGGCCCAACATTAAAGACCCTAAAATCCATAGCCAAATCGATTTGCCTAGGGTTCGGATGGGCAAGGATTCTTTTTGATCTGACCATGTAAACAAGCCATAAAAACCTAAAATGATATACGCAATTTGCTGGCTAAATAAGCCCCAGGTTTGCATGCGGTAGAAAAAGATAGCGTAAAAGCTAGCGCTAGCTATACCGAAAATCCAGCCACTCGACTTGTGTGTTGCAATGAGATAAACGTAGACAAAACCTAGTACGGCAGCGAGCAATTCAATAAGCGGACTCAAGAAATCAAAGCCTACCATATCAGCGGATCACGAGGACTTTAGCTACTTTGCGGTCGCCACCTTGGTAATTGTTGGCGGTCCAGAAGAAATAAACCCCAGTTGGAACTTTCTCTCCGTTGAGGTTTTGCCCGTTCCAGGTTGCAGTGCCTCCGT